>JAQVXQ010000105.1 GCA_028709085.1 Salinivirgaceae bacterium
GGTAGTAGGAAACAAGAAATAAAAGCGCTGCTACCAACCATGGCGAGCATTGCCAACAAATTCCCCAATCATGAATTTGTAATATCGGGAGCCCCTGGAATCGACACCAGTTTTTACGATCAAATATCTAATTTACAAAACTTTAAGATAATATTTGCCGACACTTATCAACTGTTATTGCATGCCGAAGCAGCTCTAGTTGCTAGCGGTACAGCAACATTAGAAGCCGCCCTAATTGGAACCCCCCAAGTGGTTTGTTATAAATTAGGTGGCGGACGATTGGCGCATTTTGTAGGAAAAATAATATTCCGAAAAATAAAATATGTATCGTTAGTAAACCTAATTCTAGGAAAATTAAGTGTTACAGAACTCCTTCAACACCACTTTAATAAAAAAGAACTCACCACAGAACTTCAATACATTATAAAGGGAGGAAAAACCCGAACAACAATGTTAAATGATTACAGCACACTACAACAAACAATAGGCAAGCCGGGAGCTTCGGAACGGGCCGCACAAAATATTATAGAAACACTACAAGTAAACCGCTAAAAAATGTTTATTTTCACCCCCTTATTAAAGAAAACAAAATCGTAAAACTAAAGGACGACTAACATCCTATGAGATTCCAAATTACACTGCCACTAAACAACTTTCAGAAACAGACATTACGGCTATTTATATTAACCATACTACTGGTTGTAAACAACGCTTCGTATAGTCAGAATATAAAAATTGGACTTTACCGCAACTTTGAACTACGCACCTTGATTTTCAAAGTTCAGGAAGGATCATATACGATAACCAATCAAGATTCATTAAACGTTGAAATGAATGCCTCGGACGTTTTATTTGTAACCGCACTGGGACAAAAATTAAGCCTTTGGAATTCAGCACAACATTTAGGAATTCACGAATCAATAAAGATAACAACAAAGAACTCACAGAATAAAATGAGCATTGAACCGGCCTATCCGGTATTGCCGACACAGAAATATTACGGAAATTTCGAGATCACGATTGATACCGCCAACCGAATGACCGCCACAAACACCGTCCCACTTAAAGAATACCTGGCCGGAGTTATTGAAGCAGAGTCTGGAACTCGTGCCCTTCCGGAATATTACAAAGCACAAGCGATTATTTGCCGAACCTATGTTCTCAATCACCTCGATAGACACAAGCAAGAAAATTTTCAAATTTGCGACGAAGTCCACTGTCAAGTTTATAAAGGCTTTGGAATAGAACACGGACCCATTCTAAAAGCTGTGGAAGAGACAAAGGGACAAGCCATCATTGACAATCAAGGGATGCTCATAACTGCGGCTTTTCATGCCAACAGCGGAGGCGAAACCGCCAATAGCGAAGATGTTTGGTCAACAACCATGTCGTATCTTAGAAGCAAGAGCGATCCCTATTTCGAAAAACATCGACATAGTCATTGGACCGTTACCATATCGCTCGATGAATGGACCGAATTTTTACAGAAAATGAACCTCGACACAACCAATAAGACAAAAATTAAATTTATTCAGAAAAAACGCACAAAATTCTACTTGCTCAACGACCAGCCCATACTCCTTTCGGATATTCGATCCCATTTTAAATTAAAATCCACCCTGTTTTCCATTGAAAAGTCAGAAAACAAAATTATCTTTAACGGTCGCGGATATGGACATGGAGTAGGACTTTCGCAAGAGAGTGCCATGGAGATGGCAAGAAGAGGAAAATCGTATCAAGAGATTATTAATTTCTTTTACACCGACATTAAAATAATTGACATATACCAAACAACCTATTTACAAGCCCTCTTTCCTGAGGAAGAGCCCCAATAGTTAAGAATCTAGAACACACATAACCATGTTAAAAGTCAAATTTTTTCACCTGCCAAAACCAAAAAGATTCAAATACACCCCTCGCTATTTCGATCCAAAAAAAGAGGAGCGTGACCGTTTAAAAGCTGAAAATAAACTATCGAATTCTCAAGCCACAAGCCAACAAAGCATCCAAGGCGCATTTACCCAACGGTTAGCAGCGCGACGCAAAACCAGAAAATCGTCCAATATTCGATTACTAATCCTGATTGCCATTTTTGCTATAATAGGGTGGTGGCTTTTCACCTAAACATAACAATTATTATGAAATCGTATCGTAAAGAGTTGTGGTTTAACACCAATACACGTCGAAGTTTTCAAAACATAACCAACATCATTAAACAATGTTTAGAAGAGAGTGAGATCCAAGAAGGATTTTTACTCTGTAATACCATGCATATCACAAGTAGCATCTTTATCAACGATGATGAAATAGGACTACACAGCGATTTCGAAAAATGGCTTGAGCATTTAGCCCCTGAAAAACCTCATAGTCAATATCAACACAATAGCTATGAAGACAATGCCGATGCCCATCTAAAAAGAACAATTATGGGTAGAGAAGTTGTTGTAGCCATTACAAATGGAGCACTCGATTTTGGTCCTTGGGGGCAGATATTTTATGGCGAATTTGATGGTAAAAGAAAGAAAAGAGTTTTAGTGAAGATTATTGGAGAATAAAAATCCAATCCGCTTCCAAATATTAAAATATCCGTGAAAACCCAGCCTGAAAACAGAGTTTCATCAATTTTTACTATCGATTTAGGCATGGATTTTTTTAAACCGCCGAAAAATAATATATTTGATACTTAATTTTAGACAATTAACATATAGATATCGTTACTGTAATCCTCATCAGCAGCACCTTCTAGTCATACAATCAAGACATTACGGCTGCCGTTGGGAATTACACGAACAAAATAGATTAATAATATGGCAAGGAAAAACCGTTTAACACGCAGGTTTACAATCGGGGGAGTTATTTTTGGTCTCGTAATCACGTTCTTTATCACACAAAGCACGCTTGACATACAGAACCTCCCATTAACCTATAAAAACCTAAAAATCCTTCACAATTACCCCATTTTCTACATAATCGACCTCCTTCCTATTATTTTAGGACTGTTTGCACGATTTTGCGGACGTTTTTTTGAAGGTAAAATTGAAGTCTTAACCGAACAAATACAAACCTTCAATCAACGTAATGCCAATTTACAAGCCTTCTCCGAAGAGATTTTAAAGGGCAACACAGATGCCGCATTCGACATCACCACGTTAACGGACAACCTAGGCAAAACCTTAATTGAGCTTCGCGACGAAATCAAAAATGACAAACTGTCCGAAGAGATTCGTAAAAAAGAGGACTTTGAACGCAATTGGGTGGCCGAAGGACTTGCTCGATTTGGAGAAATTATGCGTCGCAATAACGACAACATAGAGGCACTCTCCTTCGAAATTATTAGCAATATATGCAAATATGTTGGATCCGTTCAAGGGGGATTTTACATTCTTGAAAACGATGATCGTCATGATGTTCATTTCGAACTTACCGCTCATTTTGCATATGACCGACAAAAATACAACAACAAACGAATCGAATGGAACGAAGGCCTTATTGGCCGATCAGCCTTTGAGAAACGGACCATTGTCCTTGACGAAATTCCAGAAGATTATGTTGAAATAACCAGTGGTCTGGGCGAAACAAATCCAAGATACATCCTAATAACTCCCCTCAAAACAAACGAAGAAGTACACGGAGTAATCGAAATTGCCGGTTTTGAACCGTATCTAAAACACCACGTTGACTTCATAGAAAAAATTGCCGAAAACATTGGATCAACCATTGGCAACGTGAAAATCAACATACGTACTGCTAAATTACTGGCCGAAAGTCAGGAACAAGCAGAACGTCTTGCTCAACAAGAGGAGGAGATGCGGCAAAATATGGAAGAGCTCCAAGCAACCCAAGAGGAAGCCGCAAAACAAGGGGAGCATTTCGTAAGCTTTACTAATTCAGTAAACCACACCCTTATTAGAGCCGAGTACGATATTAACGGAATATTGATCTATGCAAATACAAAATTCCTAAAAAAACTGGATTACACAACCAATTCAGAGGTCGAAGGGCATCATATCAGTATGTTCTTAAGCGAAAAAGACCGTGAATGGTTTAATGAAATCTGGACAAAACTTGCCCGTGGAGGACGCCACTTTGAAGGGTACATGAAGCACATCACTAAAAAAGGGAAAGATCTTTGGACTATGGCAACCTATACTCCGGTTAGAAATGCACATGGAGAAGTTGAAAAAGTTCTATTCCTAGCCATTGACACCACAGAGCAGAAAGAGAAAAGCCTTGAATACGAAGGCCAAATAAAAGCCCTCAACATGTCGAACATGAAAATCGACTTCATGGTGAGTGGCAAACTCGTTGATTGCAACGAACGGTTTCAATCAAGTTTAGGGTTTACACTCTCCGAAATGAAACAAAAGAGTGTTTTCGAGTTTTTTAACGAAGACGACCAAGCAAATATTGAAGAAATATGGAATAACGTAATCAATGGTATTCCATATGAAGGTCAAATTCGAGTTTTCTCCAAGTTAGGTCAGGAAATATGGTTGCAAGCAACCTTTGTTGCCAAAAACGATATGTACGGTGAAATTGATCGGATAATTGCAATCGCAAATAACATTACCGATCAAAAAGAACTTGAAATTCAAATACAGAAACAGAATAAAAAGCTATTGGCTCAAGAAGAAAAACTAAAAAACTCGGAAATTGAATTGAGTAAAAAGCTTGAAAAAGCCAAAAAAGAACTCCGACAGCATTTTATTGAAATTGAAAAGGTTAAAGTAAGAAACGAACTCACCCTTGAAGGAGCACTGGATGCAATAATGACATTCAATCAAAAAGGGATTGTAGAATTCTTCAACAACTCAGCCGAAACCCTCTGGGATGTCAATAAAAAGATGATTATTGGCCGAAATGTCCGAGGGCTCTTTAACGAAAGTGTAATGAAAGATAACGACTTTGTGAATCGACTTGTGGATCCAGAAAAAGAAAAACTAATTGGCGTTCGTACCGAAATTACAATTACTACAAAATCGGGAGAAAACAAATCAGTGCTTTGTCTGCTCAGCGATGCCGTTGTAGATGATGAACATTCATATACCGCATTCATTCAAAATATTGAATTAGAACTATTTTAATCCCATTAAATTGGCATTAACAGCGTTATAATTGAAAACGCGAGAGGGTTTGAGAATCGATGTATTTTCAAACCCTCCCTAAATACAAAAATTAAGATACTAATTATTTTTTTTCATCGTTTTTAGACTACACCTTTTTCACGTTAACAAATGAGATTACACCCAATTTTATTTATTATACTTGCAGGTTTAATTGCACTAATCGGTTGCAAAGATGAACGGTTTTTAGAAAGTGAAACCTTCCCTCTTACGTTTTCGAAGGACACTGTACTTTTCGATACCGTTTTCACAACCATAGGGACTACGACAAAGCGATTTACAGTACACAACAAAAACAACTCTAAGGTTTTAATTCGAAACATTTCCCTTGCCAAAGGAAGCTCATCCAACTTCTCCATCAACGTTGATGGCGTGCCGGGAATAGAATTTAGTAATATCGAAATCGATAAAAACGACTCCATGTATGTTTTTGTGGAAGCCAACATTGACCCTAATCGCGACGAAATGGTTGAAACCGACTCCATCGTATTCAACACCAGAAATGCGTCCAACGATGTGAAGTTAATCGCCTTTGGTCAAGATATAAACCTGATCTCAGCAAAAACAATTGAAACCGAAACATGGACAAGCGAAAAACCCTATCTGGTTTACGATTATGTTCATATTACCGAAGGAAATACACTAACCATCGAAGCAGGAACCAACATCTATTTTCACTACGCGTCGAGTATGTTGATTGACGGCACACTTGACGTACAAGGCTCACTTAATCAACCCATTACGTTCCAAACAGACCGATTAGAACCTTTTTATTCCGACAAATCAGGACAATGGGGAGCATGGATTGAACAAGAAAATGGCTCCGTATACCTTTTAGGAGGACTTCACTTTACACAAAAGAGTAAAAACAATCGGATTAACTACGCCATAATTAAAAACGCAATCAAAGGCATTCAACTCGACTCCGTTCAAGGAGGACAATCGCCCGGACTAACCATCACCAATACCATTATTAAACATATGAACGTTGCCGGAATCATCGCACAAACGTCATCCATAGAGAGCCATAATCTGGTGATTAACGATTGTGGAATGTATGGTCTAGCCCTGCTCCTTGGAGGCGACTACCAATTTAATCACGCCACAATAGCGTGTTATACACCCTATACTTCGCGGACAACTCCTGCGGTTATTATCAACAACTACTATGCATACAACAATATAATTTATGCCTATAATTTAACGAAATGTTTGTTTACCAACTCGATTATCCACGGCAAATACGGCAACGCACAATCGGAAGTAGGCATTGATTTGACCACCGAAACGACAACCAATTATAAATTTGACCACTGCATTTTACAAATCGATGCAGCAACAGACACAACAAACAGGCAACACTACAATCGAATTACCATCGCTAAAGATGGAGTAGGATACAGAGACATTGGATTATATGATTTTGCAATCGACTCCCAATCAGTGGCTCGAAACATTGGATTGCTAGAATACGGCGCACGATTCCCAATGGACATAAACGGCAATGACCGAACCATAGATCAAAACCCCGATTTAGGAGCATTTGAATATAAAAAGAAAGAAGAGGAAAATAAATGAACCGGAAAATAACCTTTTTAACAATCATTCTTATTGTAGGACAACTGATTACAAACGCGCAGGCGTATGACAATACATTCAGAATTATGTTCTACAATGTTGAAAATCTTTTCGATACCGAAGATGATCCAAATACAAGAGACGAAGAATTCACCCCAAAAGGGATGCGTGCATGGACTGACTACAAACTCAAGAAAAAAATCTCCAATATATACAAAGTAATTGCCGCTGTGGGAGAAGGGAGCACCCTTGATATGGTTGGATTTTGCGAAATAGAAAACCGAGCGGTTCTTGAAATGATTACAGACAACACACCACTTAAACATCACGGTTACGAAATCATTCATAAAGACTCAAAGGATCGACGAGGAATCGACGTGGGACTTATATACCGAAAAGATAGATATTGGCCAATAGAGGAGAAATTTATCACCACAAGTTTTAGAAACGACCCCAGCAAAGTTTCAAGAGATATTTTATATTCGAAAGGGATTTTGCCAAACAAAGACACCCTTCATATATTTGTTAACCACTGGCCATCAAAATATGGTGGAGCCATGGCAACCAGAACCATGCGCGAAGATGTGGCACTCACACTCCGTGCATTTACTGATAGTATTTTCGCATCCAATCCAAATGCAAACATCGTCATTTCAGGAGACCTAAATACAGGGCCTTTAGATGAACCCGTTAAAGAGACATTAGGAGCCGCCGTTTTCCCAGACACAGCCAACTCCAACCTTATTAACCTTACTACGGCCATATACCCATCAAAATACCCTGGAACAATCAAATTCCAAGGAGTATGGGAGTGCATCGACATTTGGATTCTATCAAAAGCGATGTTAAATGATCCCAATAGCCTAACCCAATGCTCCCCGGAACAGGCCTTTATTGGAGAATTCGATTTCTTATTAGAAGAGGATAAAACCTATTTAGGATTAATTCCATTTCGCACCTATATTGGAATGTCATTCAACGATGGTTATAGCGATCACTTGCCAACCTATATACATTTAACCCTGTATGACAAACCATAGTTGGATCAACAAATAGATTTAAGGTAAAAAAAGCGCCACTTTCCTCTATCCATCAATATGAAATAGTGCGGAAATTTTCAAATATCTTTTCTAAAATCTTTGGATTCTTTAAAATAAGAATTATATTTGCATCCGCTAAGCGGGAATAGCTCAGTTGGTAGAGCACGACCTTGCCAAGGTCGGGGTCGCGAGTTCGAGTCTCGTTTCCCGCTCACATGAAGAAAGTTGCCCTGGTGGTGGAATTGGTAGACACGCAGGACTTAAAATCCTGTGAGCCAAAAGCTCGTACCGGTTCAATTCCGGTCCGGGGCACAAGGAGTCTTGAGAAATCAAGGCTCTTTTTTTTGTGCCTACATAAACCCAGACTACACGTAAATAGATCACTTTAACCCATCTTACAACGAATACAACTAAAACATTTCGTTAAAATACACGGTGTTTCAATTACGAAAAAATCGTATCCATTTGATTTATACAACATACGATTTCCAAGTTTCATTTGTAACACGCAAGTGGGGGTATTAGTTATCAATGAATTACACACATATTCTAGAGAATGCATATTAAAGTATACATATCAAGAAACGGGAATTTATTCTTAACCAAGAAAGTTGGGTTAAACTTTCAGAACATGAGAGAACTTGAGAATTAAAAGGCAAGTAATCCTATTTTCAGGATAGGAACAACCTACTAAGAAGGATTTTGTGTTACAAACGTGTTATAATGGCTAAAATAAAAAAAGGGTTACATCTCTGTAACCCTTATACTCCTTGCTCCCTCTCTTGGACTTGAACCAAGGACCCCCTGATTAACAGTCAGGTGCTCTAACCAACTGAGCTAAGAAGGAATTTCTAAAAGCGTTGCAAATATAAGGGCTCTTTTTGGTTTTGCAAAACTTTTGAAGGGAAAAATATCAAAAAAAATGGAATTAATTCTCATGAATAAAACAACCTACTGAATGTCAAGAAGTCCCGAAAACAGAAACCTTGACGATATATTGAACAAAAAATCAAATTCCGTAATCAATGCGTGGGGAAAAGTATAATAGAGATTGATAATTGCTTTGAGTTCCCCAATTTTTTCTCTATTTTTGGTCGATAGTGTACTATTGAAAAGAAACAACACCTTAAATATGAACTAAATTCCCAAATCGATGAGAAAATTATTTTGGTTAATTATTCCATTAACGATGACAATGAGCAGTTGTAATGAGAAGAAAGTGGACACAAATCCATTTTTTGTAGAGTGGACAACCCCATTTGGAGTGCCGCCTTTTGATCAAATAACCGAAGATCACTATCTTCCTGCCTACGAAGAGGCCATGAAACTCAACAATGCTGAGATTGATGCTATAATCAACAACAGCGAAGTTCCTACATTCGAAAACACAATATTAGCGTACGACCAGGCAGGTAAAATGCTGAATAAGATCGGAGCTGTATTTGGAGGTCTAAGGAGTTCGAACACCAACGATAAGATGCAAGAGATTTCGAAAACGGTAACCCCAAAACTAACGGCACACTACAACGAAATTGGCATGAATCAGATGCTATTTTCCCGAATCAAAGCCGTTTACGAAAAAAGAAACGATCTAAACCTCGACATCGAACAGATGCGATTGGTTGAGAAAATGTATCAAGATTTCCAGCGAAATGGTGCCGACCTTCCCGAAGAGAAACGCAATGAGCTAAAATCTCTGAGCGAGCGCATGGCAATGTTGTCCTTAACCTTAGGGCAAAATCTGTTGAGCGAAAACAATGGTTTTAAATTGGTACTGGATAAAAATGAGGATCTTGCCGGACTTCCTGCCGACATAATTTCTGCAGCAGCAACAAAAGCAAAAGAGAATGGAATGGAAGGAAAATGGGTTTTCGATCTTTCGAAACCAAGCTGGATTCCCTTCTTACAATTCTCAGAGCGTCGTGATTTAAGAGAAAAACTATTTCGTGCCTACTTTATGCGTGGCGATAACGACAACGAAACCGACAACAAAAAACCACTCGTTGAACTGGTGAGCCTACGTCAAAAGCAAGCCAAACTCCTCGGTTTTAACAACTATTCGCAATATGTAACCGATGTTCAAATGGCAAAAACACCCGAAAACGTAATTAATTTCCTCACCGAAGTATGGACTCCTGCTATTGAAATTGCAAAAAAAGAGCGTAATGATATGCAAGCTATTATTGATCGCAATGGCGAAAAATTTAAACTCGAATCGTGGGATTGGTGGTTTTATGCCGAAAAGGTACGACAAGAGCGATACAATATGAACGAAGATGAGATGAAACCCTATTTCACAATCGAAAATGCAAAACAGGGATGTTTCTATTTAGCCGAGCAATTGTATGGCTTAAAGTTCGTTAAGAAATCTGAGATTCCAGTATATCATCCCGAAGTTGAAGCTTACGAAGTACAAGAAAAAGATGGTTCGCACTTGGCAGTTCTTCTTATCGACCCACATCCACGACAAGGTGCTAAAAATGGAGGTGCATGGTGTGGAACCTATCGTTCGGGATCATGGGAAAATGGCAACCGCATTGCTCCCATTGTAACCATGGTAATGAACTTTACTCGTCCGGTTGGCGACAAACCTGCTATGTTGAGTTGGGATGAGACTACAACCTATTTCCACGAATTTGGTCATGCATTGCACAATTTCTTTGCACAAGGAAAATATCGTCGCACAAGTAGAAGCGTACCGCGCGATTTTGTTGAACTTCCATCACAAGTATGTGAAAACTGGGCTGGCGAACCTGAAGTTCTAAAAGTATATGCAAAACACTATGAAACAGGCGAATCGATTCCAGATGTTCTAATTGAAAAACTACAAAAAAGCGAACATTTCAATCAAGGGTTTGTAACTACTGAATATACCGCTTCTGCAATATTAGACATTGCATGGCACACATCGGAAATAACAGAAGATACGGATGCCAGAGCATTTGAAAATGCTGAATTAAGCCGTATTGGACTTATTAACGAAATCGTACCTCGATATCGCTCCACCAATTTTGGTCATATTTTTAGCGGTGGATATGCTTCTGGATACTACGTTTATTTGTGGGCTGGTGTTCTTGATGCCGATGCTTTTGCAGCATTTAAAGAGTCTGGCGACCTATTCAATCCTGAACTAGCCGCTAAATTCCGCAAACATATTTTAGCGGAAAACGGCATGGGCGAAGGGATGGAACAATATCTAAAATTCCGTGGAAAAGAACCTTCCATTGAAGCATTACTAAAACAAAGAGGATTGAAATAAAATCTTTGGTTTCCAAAATAGAAACGTCCCACAGAAAC
>JAQVXQ010000106.1 GCA_028709085.1 Salinivirgaceae bacterium
GAACTAATTATGAAGTCGGCCGTGGATCTGTTGATTGCAGTGGGAATATTATAAAGTGTGGCGAGTCTAAGCAGAGCTTTTACGTCCACATCGTGAGGTTGTGCAGTCATGGGATCCCATAAAAAGAATAGCATATCTACCTTCTCTTCGCTTATTAATGCGCCCAACTGTTGGTCGCCACCTAAAGGGCCTGATTTTAGACGTTTAATGGATATTTTGGCGGTCATTTCGTCGCCCATTTTGTTCAGAAGAACCTCATTGACTAATCGTCCGGTAGTTCCGGTACATATCAGTTCATGATACACTAATTTTTCCCAGTTCCACTCAACCCACTCCACCATATCGGCTTTTCTATTATCGTGTGCAACCAGAGCTATACGTTTTTTTATTTTCATGTTTTTTTTAATGCAAATAAACGAAAAAAGACCGTTAATTCCTTAACGGTCTTTTCGAAATATTATGTTAATAAATTATTTTACTTCTTCAAAGTCAACATCGGTAACTTCTTCTTTTTGAGAAGTCTGTGATTGATCTGCGCCACCTGCAGCATTTGGATCTGGCTGAGCACTTTGTTGTGCGTCGTACATCTCCTGTGAAGCGGCCTGGAAAGCAGTGTTTAATGCTGCCATATGTGTGTCAATTGCTTCAAGATCCTGTGCTTTGTGTGCTTCTTTCAGTTTCTCCAACGATTCCGTGATCGGTTTACGTTTCTGATCTGGAATCTTATCGCCAAACTCTTTAAGTTGTTTTTCTGTCTGGAAAATTAGACCATCCGCTTGGTTCAATTTATCGATTCTCTCCTTAGCTTGCTTGTCGGAATCCGCATTTGCTTCCGCTTCTTGCTTCATCTTCTTGATCTCTTCGTCGGTTAGTCCCGATGAGGCTTCAATACGAATACTTTGAACTTTTCCAGTTCCCTTATCTTTAGCCGATACATTTAATATTCCGTTGGCATCGATATCGAATGTTACTTCAATTTGAGGAACGCCTCGTGGTGCTGGTGGAAGATTATCGAGAATAAATCGACCAATTGTTTTGTTTCCACTTGCCATAGGGCGTTCTCCTTGCAATACGTGAATCTCAACTGATGGCTGATTGTCGGCTGCCGTTGTAAAGGTTTCTGATTTCTTTGTTGGAATGGTTGTGTTTGAATCGATTAATCGAGTCATTACACTTCCCATGGTTTCAATTCCCAACGAAAGAGGAGTAACGTCTAATAAAAGAACGTCTTTCACTTCACCAGTTAGAACACCACCTTGGATGGCAGCTCCAATGGCAACCACTTCGTCTGGGTTAACTCCTTTTGAGGGTGTTTTTTCAAAGAACTCTTCAACAATTGCCTGAATTGCTGGAATACGGGTTGATCCACCCACAAGAATAACCTCGTCGATGTCCGATTTGCTCATGTTTGCATCGCTTAGCGCTTTTTTACAAGGCTCAATAGTTGCACGAATTAAATCGTCACATAGTTGCTCAAACTTAGCTCTAGTGAGTGTTTTCACAAGGTGTTTTGGCACTCCGTCGATTGCAGTAATATAAGGCAAGTTGATTTCTGTAGTTGATGAACTTGAAAGTTCGACTTTCGCTTTTTCGGCAGCTTCGCGTAAACGTTGCTGTGCCATTGGATCTCTTCGTAAGTCAACATTCTCTTCCGACTTAAAATCTTCCGCCAACCAATCAACCACTTTTTGATCGAAGTCGTCGCCTCCTAAATGCGTATCTCCATTGGTTGATTTAACTTCAAATACACCTTCGCCAAGTTCAAGAATGGAGATATCGAATGTACCACCACCAAGGTCATAAACGGCAATTTTCATGTCGCGACTTTGTTTGTCAAGACCATAGGATAAAGCGGCTGCTGTAGGCTCGTTAATGATTCGTCGAACTTTTAAACCAGCAATTTCACCTGCTTCTTTTGTTGCCTGACGTTGTGCGTCGCTAAAGTATGCAGGAACTGTAATTACAGCCTCGTCAACTTCAGTTCCTAGGTAATCTTCGGCGGTCTTTTTCATTTTTTGCAATACCATCGCGCTAATCTCCTGTGGAGTATATTTGCGATCGTCTATTTGCACCCGTGGAGTGTTATTGTCTCCTTTTATTACTTTGTACGAAGAGCGTGCTGTTTCAACAGAAACTTTGTCAAAAGTCTCGCCCATGAATCGTTTGATTGACGAAATTGTCTTTTCAGGATTTGTAATTGCTTGACGTTTAGCTGGATCTCCAACTTTTCGTTCGCCATTTGGCATAAAAGCAACGATCGATGGCGTTGTTCGTTTCCCTTCGCTATTGGGGATTACAACGGGTTCGTTGCCCTCCATTACTGATACGCACGAGTTGGTAGTTCCTAAGTCTATACCGATTATTTTTCCCATAATTATATCTTTTATTTGAGTTAATATTCTTTTCTACTCCTGACATTGCAACCTTTATGCCACTGCAAAAAAATGGATATAATTATGCTTTAATGTCAGTTTTGTGTCAATTGGAATTTATTTATCCTGTTTTTTTTGCCGATTGGCATTTGATTTTCCCTAAATCCATGTCATTATGACAGGGTGTTGCAAATATCTATTCCCCACGCAACAACGCATCGTGTTGTTTATCCAAAATGAGATCTGTTTCTCTACGGAATAATCAAACAACTGTCGCCATAACTCAGAAACCTGAAATCGTTTTTCAATGCAGTTTGATACATTATTTTCCAGTCGCTGCCAACAAATGAGGCTAATAAAAGAAGGAGGGTGCTCCGAGGTTGGTGGAAATTTGTGACCAATTGTTTAACTATCCTATGGGTGTAGCCGGGCACTATAATTATTGAGGTTGAAGCTGAAAGCGATTCAATTTTATTTGTCAGCAGATAGTTCTCAATGGCTTTAAGCGCATCAATTGCACTTGTATTGTCCTTATTTTTGTAAGGCTCCCATTGGGTTACAATAAAGTGGTTGTTTTTAGGAGTGGTGCCATTCAAAATTTGTAAACCTATATAATATAAGCTTTCTAAGGTGCGGACAGTAGTAGTTCCAACCGCTGTAATGGTCTCTATTTTGTCAATTAGTTTACTCAAGGTCGATCGAGGAACGGTGAAAAATTCATTGTGCATCAAATGATCCTGAATAGTTTCACTTGAAACCGGCTTGAACGTCCCGGCTCCAACATGAAGCGTTATCTCTTCTCGTTGAATGTTCTTTTCAAAAAGGGAGTTGAACACTTCTTCCGTAAAGTGCAATCCTGCCGTAGGTGCTGCTACAGAGCCTTTTATGCTACTGTAAACGGTTTGATATACAGTTTTATCAATCTCTTCGCTCTCTCTATTCAAATAAGGGGGAATTGGTATTTTCCCGGCAATGTCTAGGATCTCGCCAAAACTACATTCTGTATTCCATTCAAATTCCACAATATTATAGGTTTCTAACCTTTCAATTAAGGTGGCTCGAACTTCAATGGTTTCGTTCTCTATTTCTAGGGACATAAAAACTTGTCCCGATTTCCACTTCTTTAAATTGCCCACCATACAGTTCCATCGGCATGTTTTTGTGGTCGAAAAAGCTAAGCCAAATTCCTTTGGATCATTGGGTTCAAGACAAAAAACCTCAATTTGTGCTCCGGAGGTTTTGTGGAAAAACAAACGTGCCGATATCACTTTTGTGTTGTTGAAAACAATGAGTGAATCGTTTGGTAAGTGTGTTGCAACATTCGCAAAGATGTCTTGGCTGATTTCCGATTTATTGTATATCAATAACTTAGAGGTGTCTCTTGCCTCCAATGGATATTTTGCAATGTTTTTATCTGGCAAGTCATAATCAAATTGATCCATGCCAATATTTAGATTGATAGTCATAATGTTCAAATAAAAAAGCCCTGTGTTTTACAGGGCTTTATGTTATTGAGGGTTTTGATTTGGTCGGGATGACTAGATTCGAACTAGCGACCCCGCGCCCCCCAGACGCGTACTCTAAACCGGACTGAGCTACATCCCGAAATTGCGATGGCAAAGATAATTATTTTTAGATTATAGTGTGCCTAATTTTTGAATATTTTCCACTCTTTTTATTCGCTTTTGGTTGAGACTCTAGTGTGTAATTAAAAACAATTTGATAATAAGACGATTATGGAGTATTGTTAATTCTCTTTTTGTTGGAATCACGATCTATTAATGTATTGGAGATTTTCTTGAATCGCAGGTAAAACAGAATGGAAGCTATGGCTAACGAGATTGCTAATCCAGCCCAAATTCCCTGGGTTCCATAGTTCAGTTTTATACCTAGTATGTATGCCGTTGGAAGTCCAATGCCCATGTAGGTAACCAGCGAAATCCAAAAGGGTTGTTTAACATCCGAAAGTCCGCGGAGCGAGCCCAAAAATACAACTTGTGAACCATCAAAAACTTGATATATGGCCGAAATTACCAATAGTTTTGATGCTAAAGCAAGAATTTCGCTATTGCTACTGTCAATAAAAAGATAGGGAAGTTGCTCCCGAAATATTAAAATAGCAATGGCGCAAATGCTCATAAAAGCAATAATTAAATGAACCGATGCCATTCCGGCTCTTTGCATGTCCACAAGTTTGCCAGCACCTAGTTGATGACTAACCCGAATGGTTGTCCCACTACCGATTCCCGTTGCTATCATAAAAGAAACTATGCTTACACTCATGGCGATTTGGTGTGCTGCAAGATCAATTTCGCCAATCCAGCCCACCATTATGGCGGCCATGCTGAAAAAAGTAACTTCGGCAACCATTTGTAAACCAATGGGCAATCCGGTTGATATTATCTTTTTAAAATGCTTTTTATACACCTTGCCTCTGTCAATTAATTGGAAATAGCGATTAAAATTCGGTTTCTTCGAAAGAAGCCAAAAAAGACCGCCTGCCAAAAAGAAACGCGATATAAGCGTCGCAATTCCAGCACCTTCGAGTCCCATCTCTGGAAAACCAAATTTTCCATAAATAAGCAGATAATTCAATATAACATTTATAACATTGGAAAGAAGAGTTACAATCATCGCTATTTTTGTGTTGCCAATTCCCTCGAAAAACTGCTTTAGTGTGAAAAATATAGCAGAGGGGATAAACCCAATGATGACGATTCGATAATACGGGATTGCCAATTTTGCCACATTTTCAGTTTGTCCCATATCGTACATTAGGTAGGAAATGCCCCACATAGATATTAACAAAATGGTACTGAAAATTAAATTGAAAATAAAGGCGTGATATAGCAACGCGGATGCTTTTCTGAAATTATTCTGTCCAAAAGCACTACCTACAATAGGGGTGATTCCGAAAGTGATTCCCATTGCGAGTACAAATCCAATTATAAAAATAGAGTTGGCAAACGTTGCGGCGGCTAATTCTGTGGCACCATAATGTCCAACCATAATATTATCAGCAACTTGCACGGTTACTTGTCCGGCTTGGGACAAAACAACCGGAAGAGCAACGGCCAAGTTGTTCCGATAATAGGGTTTGTAACGTTTAAAAAAGGCAAACATGTGTATATAAGGGATTTAAATATCGATTTTTACTTTTTTATAAAAGGTGTGATATGTTAGCAATGGTTTGATGAATATTTATGCAATTCATTACAATATAATGGCATATGTTTGTTATAAGCATATGGATTCAAATTTCTGATAACCAATACAATTCGTGCATTTTTGGTAAAATACATCGAACTATTGTATTGGAATTCCCAATCGAAATCATCGTTTTTTATAGAATTTCTCTGAAGAAAAGTGGTTTTAAAGAAGCTGATTTTTTTAGGCGATGCAAAGATACAAGATTTTATGGTATGCGGACATTTGATAAAAGCGATATTTACTGAATTCCGCGAATGAATAATTTTGAGGAGCTAGAAATTGCTGAATGTAAAATCAAATTGATCAACGTTATTTAGGCATTGACACATCGGTTACAGATCACCGATTAAAAATATAATCAAGGAATGGACACTAACATAATGTCTATCTGAATAAATATTTGCATGAATAAAAAAACGGAGTAACTTTACCTTGTTTTAATCTGGGCACTTAGTATGGAGTGTTATTGTGTAAATGTAAAATCAACATTGTGAAATATATTATATTTGTTATCGCAACCATTTTTCTAAGCCTCAATGAAATTATTGCGCAAATAGAATCTGCTAATGTTCAGTTCGAGCAAATTACCAATGAGAGTGGCAGAACACTCGGTTTTATTTCGGGAATTGAGCAGGATAGTACAGGCTTTTTGTGGATCTCGTCAAGAAATGGACTCTATAGATACGATGGGTATAATTTCAGCTTTTTCCGACATAGTAAACGATCGGAGTATGCGCTTCCTTTTACCGACATAACCTTCTCATACTACGATAGATCCGAAAGTTTTTGGCTTCGTCATTTCGATAAATTGTATCTTTTTTCAAAAAACAAGATCGATTATAAATACGACACCATAACAAATAAGAAATTCAGCCATAACACACAAGTTGTTCAAGATATTGATCATAATTATTGGATTGGTCCCCACGATAAGGTATTGTATCGTTTTAATCCTCAGAGTTTTAACATAGATACGTTTACATGTCAAACGAACTTAATTCATCCTGAAATTCTGAAGGAGATCTTAAATTACACCAATAATCAGTATCAGATTAAACCCCATTTTCAGCAATTCTTGCTTGATACAACCATCACAATCAACATTACTAAAGATCAATATTTTATTGTGGCCACAGGGGGCGAGGGAAATAAATATAGCTTCTTTGATTACGCAACAATTAAAAGAGACAATCAAGTAATTTGGACTCCAACCTTTGAGAAATGCGATGTTGAGAGCGGAAAATCGCTCTATTATTGTCAAACTGATTTGATTTTCCTTGCCCAAGGGAATTATTCTCTACACTTTAAAACCGACGATGCAAACACGTTTAATGAGAGCGAATTGAACGATACAATAAGTTTGTTCTATGGAATAGCGTTGGTTCCTGTAAAAGATGTTGCAAAAGCGAAACAACAATTTCATCAATTCTATGTTCCTAAAAATGGAATTTTCGGAAATGCGATCTATCAAATTATCATCGGGAACAATGGATATCCTATAATTACAACTGACAAAGGAGTTCAGGAATATCATCCACAAACACAGCGGTATCAAATCGTTGAGACGATTGAAGTGCCTCAAAAGATGCGCAATTCTACCTATATTCCAATTTGTCAAACAAGATCGGGACGATTAGTATATGCCCAAGATAATCAAATTTATGTACAAGAAAATGACGCAGTTCATAATTTTGAATTGCCAATAAATGGCATAGTTCTTTGTTTAATGGTTGATTATAAGGATTATATATGGGTTGGAACTACAAAGGGTTTGTTTGTGTTTGACTCAAAAGAAAAATTAACCGCTACAAATCTGACCCATATTACCGCATCAACAACAAACAGGCTTTTTAGTAATAATGTATGGCAAATCTTCGAAGACAAATCATACAATATATGGATAGGAACCGATAAGGGATTAAATCAATATCGGCGATCAAAGTTTGAACATGTCAACATTTCAGAGGAACGTTTTTCGGTGCAACCTATCGTTGTTGACGAAAACGGGAATGCTTTTTTATTAACGCAAGATGGACTGTGGACCACTATTAAGGGGAATACAATTCATCAGACCCCAATACAGAAGTCGTTGTTTCTGTTTGATCCGTTAACCAATGAATATCAGTATGATATGAATGATATGAAATTGTTGGACAACAAAATAATTTTTACAGTTAGCAATGTTGTTGGATTAATGGATAAAAGCAGTACGGTTACTAAAACAGTTCAAGTTCCTGATTTAGAGATCGGTGACAAAGATATAGCAACTCAAATTTTAATTCTAAACAACCATATTTGGGTCTCCACAATCGCCGGAATTACGGTTTTGAATAAAAATTTGGAATTGGTAAAAACCATATCTCACCCGCGATCAATTGAAAGCAGTTATGAAATCAACAAGAGTTTTGTAAAAGATATTCAGTTATATAATCAGGACTATATTGCCATTCGCACCGAAAAAGATATTTACACTATTTCAGTTTCCGATTATTCGGTGAAAAATCTCTTTGAAATACCCGACATGTATCATGGAACAACTTCAGCCTCCGGGAACATTGCCGTAGAAGGCGATTCCGTTCTTTGGTTTGCTGTTTTGCCAAAAATTGTACGCGTAACAAATTGTGACTCCATTGACCAATTCACATTGGATATTCATGAAGATATTGGCAATAGTCGAATACTGATGTCCCAAAAATCCATGACCATTTATTCCAATAATGGATTGATAAAGATTGAGAATTACAAGGATGTTTTTAGCAAAAGAACGGCAAATATAACCGACGATCAATATGAAAATTACACCACCCGGGAAGGATTAGCCGATAATTTTATCACGAGCATGGTATTGGATAAAAATGAAAATATTTGGCTAACCACGCTTAAAGGATTGTCGTTTTTGGATTACAAAACAGGTGAAATTCAAAACTTTTTCCGTGAAGGAGATTTTCTTAGCCTTGGTTTTCCAGGAAGTCAAATGGATCGAAAGGACAACAATAAAGAGCAGCGAATATTGCAAACTACCAAAGGATTACTCTATTTTAAACCAGATAGTGTAAATCCAATTATTCCGAATGTTGTTATTAACGAAGTTTTACTATTTGGAAAAAAGATGGATACAGATTCCCTAATTTGGGAAAAGAACCATTTGGAACTGAAGCACAATCAGAATTTCTTGAACATCGGATTCTCGTCGCTCGACTATACGCAACCCATACTCAATAAATATCGATATCGCCTTTTGAATTTTAATAACGAATGGACATATACCGATGCAAATAATCGAAAAGCACCGTTTACAGGACTTCCGCCCGGTGAATATGTTTTTATTGTGCAAGGAACCAACAGCGATGGAGTGTGGAACAACATAGGGCAAAGGTTAGTAATTAAAATTACGCCACCCTGGTATCGCACAATGGTAGCCTATATATTATATGTAATTATTGCTATTGTAAGCGTTGTTTTATTCGTGAAAATCAGAGAGCGGAATCTTGTTGCTGAAAAGCGTATTCTTGAAGCAAAGGTAAAGGCAAGAACTCGTGAAATTTTGAAGCAGAAAGAGGAAATTCTTGAACAGAGCGATAAAATTGCGAATCAAAACAAAAATATAACCGATAGTATTCACTATGCAAGTCGAATCCAAGCCGCCTTATTGCCTTCGACTGATATTCTCTCTGGAGTATTGCCATCCTATTTTGTATTGTGGCGTCCGCGAGATATTGTGAGTGGCGACTTTTACTGGTTTACCCATGAGGATGATTTAACAATCGTTGTAGCAGCCGATTGTACTGGCCATGGAGTTCCTGGAGCATTTATGAGCATGTTGGGGATTGCTTTTTTAAACGACATCGTAAATAAGGAGAAAATAAAAGAGAGTAGTCTGGTGCTTAATGAGCTTAGATCATACATAATGAAGGCTTTAAAGCAGACAGGCGAGGATGGAGGCTCCAAAGATGGAATGGATATAGCATTGTGTGCCATCGATCAGAAAAAGATGAAAGTGCAGTTTTCTGGAGCTTATAATCCTTTGATAATCATTCGGAACGGTGAAATAATTGAAATTAAGGCTGACAAGATGCCCATAGGTTACCATATCAAAAAGGATGTTTTATTCACCGGTCAGGATATTGATATCGAAATTGGAGATCGATTGTATATGTTTAGCGATGGGTATGTTGATCAGTTTGGCGGAGAAACCGGTCGGAAATTTATGTCAAAACGATTTAAAGAACTCCTTGTCGAGACAAATAGCATGAGCATGGAAGAGCAGAAAGAACATTTGAATGACACCATTGAACAGTGGATGGGGGATTACGAACAAATTGACGACATTCTGGTTTTTGGAATTGAAATCGTAAAACACTAAAATCATATCTGTGTTAATAAATTCTAAAGCACCGAGAATCGTAGTATTAAATTGAAGAATTGGTTCTAAATTGCACAAAAAATAAACAGCTATGATACGAAGAATATTACCGATAATCATGTTGGTGTTTTTGGTAAACACCGTTGTAACAGCTCAAACGTTTGAAGAGTATGCTAAACAGCAAGATGCGCAATTTGCCGACTATGCTAAACGCCAGGACGAAGCATTAAAAAAGTATGCCGACGACATGGACAAACGTCTTCAAGAACTTGATAAAGAGTGGACTGAATACTTGAAAAAACGGTTTACTGAGTTTGAAACGTTTGTTAAGAAAAAACCGGTACTGGGACCAAAACCAAAAACAAAACCGGCAATTAGCGCTGATGTTAAAAAGGAAGCTCCTAAAAAGATAGAAGCCATTTCAAATCTTGAAGTGTCTGAAATTCAACAAGTTGTTACTCCACCATTGCAAAAGAAAACCCCCGAAGGAGTACAAACAACTAAGGCCACAATCTCTTTTTATGGAACTCCTACGATTATTGAATATACCAACGATATTGTTTCAGCCGTGGTGCCATCCACCATATCGGAGCAAGTAATTTCAGATCACTATTCAAAACTTTCTGAAACACCCTATTCTGTATTGGTAAACAGCATTTTGGAACATAAAACAAATTATAATCTGAACGATTATACCCTTTATCTTTTAACAAAACAGACTACCGAAAAAATTGCACGCGATCCAAACAGTGCCATTTACCTTCAGTGGTTTTTGTTGATGAAATTAGGATACAAGGTGCGTATCGGATACAATGAGAAAAACCTGTATCTACTGTTACCAACAATCCATGAGATTTATGAGAAGTCATTTTTCACGTTCGAGAATGTTAAATATTATATGATTAATGGAAATGCAGGAGCTGTATTTACCTACGATAAAGATTTCCCTGAGGCCCGCCAAATCATTAATTTGGATATGCGATC
>JAQVXQ010000011.1 GCA_028709085.1 Salinivirgaceae bacterium
TTATTCAATATTATTGAATGTTAATCCGCTACGCTAGAATTTAACGGCTAAACCAGCAGTAACGTTAGCAACACCATAACCTGCTTCTACGTAAACTCCCATTTTAGGATTAAATTCGTAACGAACACCAACTACACCGCTGTAAGTAAAAGCACCAACTGCTGGGCTTTCGCCAATATAGTCTTCAATTTCTGAAGGACCATCAAATGTACTTTTCCCTACTGTATAACCCAACATAACACCAAAATAAGTGTCAAAATTGTCTATAAAGCTGTAGTGACCAATAGCACGACCCCCAATAACAATGTTCGTGTATTTCCATGAATAGTTAACATTACTTGTTCCGGATGTAAAAGAAAGATCTTCTGAATAACCAAAATAGGCCAAATAACCACCAAGACCTATATTAAGGCCTTTTATACCAGCAAAGTCATCTTTAAATCCTTTTTCATAAGATACTTCCAAAGGGAAACCAACTTCGACATATCCTACACCGACTTTAAACAATTGAGTTCCTTTTTGAAACATTGATTTTTGTGCATTTGCACTTCCCAATAGCAGGAATGCTGCTACGATTAATAATGAAATTTTTTTCATAATGTTGTTTGTTTTTTGTTTTCCTACTCTTATGGCTTTTCGGTTGACGCCCCCGCTTTGGTAACCTGAACGGGACAGATCCGTTTTTTTTGGTGGTCTCTGGTCTCCACTCATTTATTACAAAATAGAATTGTTGTCAATTGAAGTTTAGGGGTTAGAAACCTTGTAATGCAACTGCATTACAAGGATCTACTAAACAACATTAACAAAAAACTATTCTGTGATTTTAAATTCAACTCTGCGGTTTTTTGCTCTGTTTTGTGCAGAATCGTTGGCAACAATAGGTTTTGTTTTACCATAACCTACCGCTTTTAATCTTCCGGCATCAATTCCTTTTGATACCACATAGACCATACAAGCTTTTGCTCTTTCTTGCGAAATAGTTTTGTTTGTTGCATCATCACCAACATTGTCGGTATGTCCACCAATTTCTATTTTAATAGTTGGATTATCGGTCATAATTTTTACAAGTTCGTCGAGCACTGCAAAGGATTCAGCTCCTTTTAAGGTCGATTTATTAGTTTCGAAATTAACGTCACCCAATGCAAAGGTTTTATTAATATCGAGCGGATTTAATTGTAAATCTAATTTAACCTCACTGTTATTTCCCGAAACTGTAAAAGACTCTTTTTTGGAGATTGTATTCTCAGCACTAACACTTATTTCATATTTTCCAGGAATTAGACTTGTTGTTAATGACCCACTTACCTTTTGATTATAAACCTCTTTGCCATCTTTACTTGTAATTACCACGTCGGCATCGATTGGGGCTTTTGTATCTTTGTTGACAACAGAAACTCGTACTGTTACAGGATCTAACGAATAGTCGCTAGGATATAACGATGTGTTTTTGTCACAGCCAAAACGAGCAATTAATTGGATTTCATGGGATCCGCCCGCAGCTTCGTTTATATATCCAGTCTCTTTTTGATATGCATATCCAAACGAGTAGTTTAAGTAATTAACACCAAATCCAAAGAGTAAACTTTTGTTTGTTCGGAATCCAAGTTGTGCCCATACCATTTTATCGTATGTTGCCATTACGTTAAAGTCGGCTTGCTTGGGAGTTGTTTTTGCTCCGCGAAACAAAAATGAGGGTTTTAAATCGATGGTTGAATTGAGCTCATAGTTGTAACTTAAAATGCTTACCATATATAAATTGGTCTCTTTTCGTTGCAACATTTGTGGCAATGTTATTTGTGCCTCAAATCCTTTATAGACATACGATAAACCAAATTTCGCAGCAAACGTCGATTGTTTAAATAGATTCTCAGTAATAAGAGGATCACCAGCAGTTGTTGATGTGGATCCGCTAATATTATCCATTAAAATTCCGAATGCCAAACCAAAAGTTACATAATGGCTCTCTGCTATGTTCACTTTATAGGCATAGCTTAAACTGATGTCGGTGCTTTTGGTTATTCCTTGTTTAAAGTTGAAAACAGATAACCCGATTCCCATATTTGGATTGAGGTTGCCACGTACGCCAAAATTATTTACGCGTGGTGCTCCGTCAAATCCAACCCATTGAATATGACTGTTTAAATAGGCATTAAACAAACATTGATCGGAAGCATATGCAGGGTTATATAAAAAGGGGTTCTGATTATAGAGGTTATAGTTGGTTAAATCCTGCGCTTTAACCGTAGCTGACAACGTCAGAACTATAACTATGGTTGTTAATAATATTTTTTTCATAAGTACATTGAGTTAATTGTTGATTGTTTTTTTAACTGCGAATAGGGTTTAAATACCATTCTAATTTTTCTCTCTGATTACAGTTATAAAACCTTTAAATACAGAAGAACCATTTACAAAAACGTAGTAGTAAGTACCCGATTTTAATTCATTTCCATTGTATTTGCAGTCCCAATCATTATTATATCCTTTCGATTCATAGATGGTTGCTCCTAGGTTGTTAAAGATTGTCAAATCATAGTCAGCTAATGCGGCTGCATTAGGAATAATCCAATAATCATTGATACCATCGCCATTTGGAGTTATGGTGTTGGGGGCATCAAGTTTGTCCATTAGCGGCGGGTTTACATTAAGAGTAAATACATTGGAGAAACCTTCTAAATCAGTACAACCCAAAGCAGCTTCAGCGGTAACACTACAAAAATCAGAGGCAGTTCCACTTGCATCAACTGCATTTAAAATTACACTTGCTGTGGTTCCTTCTGCGTTACCAGGTGCGGTAACCTTAACAATTATGTTTTTAATTTCATTGGCTGCCAAGGTGATGGTTGTACCGCCTTGTACAGCTGCAGTCCAGCTTGCTGGGGTTGCTTCGCTATTTAGGGTAACCTCGGTAGCGATAGCGGTTAAATTTTGAAGCTGGTAGGTTAATTCTGTATTACCACCGGCATTCACTACTCCCGATAATGGTGCTGTCACTTGTATGTTAGTTACTGCAACGGTGCTGAATTTCTCAATGGCGTTGATCATATAACTGCCAGAAGCAGTTATCGATTCCGTTCTCCATTCTAGTGCATAACCTTGGTCAACATTCGTTTCTGTGGCTGTATTTGCTAAAGCACCTGCAATTGCATTGGATCTGCACATAGAATAAGACCCTCCTTGATATCCAAAAGGAACTGTTATTCCTTGGAAATAGAGTCTAATTTGATCAGTTCCGGATGTGGTATAAGCAATAATGCTATTCCTTAAAGCATCCCAAGCGCTGTAACCCATGTCGCTTCCGTTCAAGGTGTTATCTTGACCGTGGAAAAAACGAATGTCGTTTATTGCCGATGAAGAAAGATTGGTAACAGTCCATGCGTAACGTACGTTGGCAGTACCAGTTGTATAATAAACATCTTGTGTTAGCCTTACAACGTCTGTAGTTTCCCAAATACTTTGAACATGATTTGGAGATATTATGGTATGACTAATAAGAACCATTGATGTTCCAGCAAAGTAATAACCGCCTGAACTACTGTAGTTTACTCCATTTATGCGGAGCAATGAACCTTTGTTCGCTGTTCCAAAAATTTGTTTTTGCCATACATTATTTACAAATCGTTTAATTTGCATGTTTGTATTATCGTGAATTTCAGCCAGTAACGAGCCAACAATGGAATCGCCCCCAATGGTTAGGAATGATTTACTGCCTTCTGTAATATCTATTTTGCCGGAGCTGTTCTTTGTTTGTGCGAAAGATCCTAGTGTAACCATAGAGAAGGCTAGAATCCATAGAAAAGTTAATTTTCTCATAACTTGTATATTTTAAATATGAATAGAGCTGTTAATTAATTAAGAGTTGAATAGACTCTTATTTTTGTTTGTTCGCTGGACTTTCCTTCCGGATAGTTCGCCTTTGCATCCCAGATTATTTGCAAACCGGCTGCTGGCACTACATTTTCCAAAGCTCCACTTAAATATGTTGAAGGTATTGGTTCGTAGGTTGCACCATTATCGAAACTAACGTCAACGTTCATAGTATATACTCCACCGATATTACAAACAAGGTCGTAAGTTATTTCCACGGTTCCGTTAGTTGAAGTTTGTTGATTAATCTCAATATTTAAAATTCCTGATGCAATTTCCGTTACGGTACCAGTTACTGAAATATTTTGAGAATCAACCCCAGTACTTGATATTACTATATCACCCGATAGAGAACCAACAGTTGCCGAAGCAGCAATACGAACATAAACTGTAACGGGTTGTCCTGTTAAAGAACCTGCCGATTGTGCCAACGTTACACTTGATGTGTATGCTGTTCCATCGGTAGAAACTTCAAAACTGGCTGGTGCTGTAACGATTGCATCGGCCGTTAGATCTGAAGCTGAAACTGTAAACGTTTGTGAATCAGACGCTGTTCCGCTGGTAGTTGTGAAAGCATTTAATGTACCAGTAATAATAAATGGTGAAAGATTTAATGGGTTTGAACTTGGATTGTAATTTTCAAGTCCGGTACAATCTGCTAGTCCGGTTGTTGTTGTGAATGAAACAGATTCTCCATAACTATATCCCATGGAATTGGATACAAATGTTCCATAACCAGTAGAAACTCCACCATCGGAAACATATAAGAATCCTTCATGCTCTAATCCATAAATTTTTCCGGAAGTAGAAATAGTTTCAATCTCAGTGCCTGAAGCATTGTATCTTTTTATTCCTACTTTACCCCCACTGCAAGTGCCTCCAACATAAAAAAATTGAATGTATTCGCCTGCCAACAGAGTATATTGACCTCCCACATCGCGATATGGTCGCTGTAAGTTCAATGCAGTAAATAACTGCCCAGCACTAGGATATGCAGGGGATCGCTGACAATCAAAAACCTGATATACTCCATACTTGCCATTTATAATACCAAGGGTTTGTCCCTCTTTCTCTTTAGCACCTTGTGCCCAAGCACTGCTCCAATTAGCCATAAATGTAGCCATGAGCATTGTGAAAAATATAATCTTAATTTGTGTCATAATGTTGTTGTTAATTGTTTAATAGAATTTTTTGTTTACCTGATTTGCTTTTCGCTAAAACCCCAAAATTGAGAGTTGCTTTTAAAAAACTTCTTGCTAGCTTTTCCGTTTGGCTAAAATTAGATCTCTGGTTGTGGTGGTTTTAATGCACAAAAGCACTTCGTTTTTCTTGCAACAAAACTATATTGTTGTGCTCTATTTGGTGCAAAACATAGATGGACAAAAAGTGGACAATTAAAAAATAAATTCATTAAGTGCTGACGATAAGAGCAATACGAAAACATGTTTAGGTGACATAGGTGCACCTTGGATCTTTTTGCACCATCCTATTTTGTTAATGAATTGTAAAAACAGAAGGGGATTGAATTATCCGTAGCCCTTTCTTTTATCGGTTCGTTTTAATTATCTCATTTTTGAAGACGAAATAAAAAAATGTAACGGTGAGGAGATGCATTTTTTTTTAAGTGTATTTTGAGTTGCTGGCAATTAATGGATGTAAAAATCAAGTTAGTGGAAACGGTGAACGGTGAAGATTGATCGGTGATCGGTAATCGGTTATGGGTAATCAGTAAGTGGTTGTCAATGCCTAAATAACGTTGACCGATTTGGGCAACATAAATCTAAAAAGGCTTCCCGCTCCTACGGTGCTCTCCACTTCGATCTTTCCGCCGTGAAGACGCACAAATTCATCGCAAAAAATTAATCCTTAACCACTTCCACGCTGGTTTTCTGTTCCTAAAGTAGTTTGTCCTGAGACTAATTTCAACCTGCTCCTTTCACAAAAAAATTGTAGTACACAAGCCGGAATTCGAAAAATCGCAATTGGCTCACATTGGGTATTTTGGTTCTCAATAGCTGCAAGTTAGATTTATTGATAAAATTTCGATAAAAACAAGCGTAAAAAAGCCTATCAATACACTCCATGAACATTAAAATTAGGTTAAAGTCTCCAAAACTTCAAAACAGACTTGCTTTTGCATTTCAAATACACTATTTTTGTACTATTCTGAAATACTTGTAATTTTGGGAGTAGTACGCTTTAACCGTTTTTATCCATTTTAAGGACATTTATAAAAAAACCGTGCGCGAAGAGAAACAATCCACCAGACGTTTGCAAACTTCATATTTTACCACAATAGTATCCATCACATTGGTTCTGTTATTGCTTGGTACAATGGGGATGCTTATTTTAAATGCCGGGAAAGTAAGCCGACATGTAAAAGAAAATATTGGTATAAGTATTATTTTACACGAAAACGTTAAAGAAGCCGATATCTTGAGGTTACAAAAGAGTTTTGAAACCAAACCCTATGTCCGAACAACACGCTACATAAGCAAAGACCAGGCAGCCAAGGAACTACAAGAGGAGTTGGGCGAAGATTTTGTGGAATTTATTGGATACAATCCCCTACCCGTTTCCATTGAAGTAAAATTGGCGGCAGAATATGCCAACAACGACTCAATTCGTTCCATAGAACGTTCCATTAAAGACTCAGAGAGTATAAAAGAAGTTTGGTATCAGAAAAACCTAATATACATTGTAAACGAAAACATACGAAAAATCAGTTTAATAATTTTTGGATTCGCATTAATCTTATTGTTTATCTCGTTGGTGCTGATTAACAATACTATTCGTTTGGCGGTTTACTCAAAACGTTTTATTATTAACACCATGAAACTCATTGGAGCAACTGAAGGATTTATTCGCCTGCCCTTTCTCAAAAACGGATTGTTTCACGGACTCCTTAGCGGACTTTTATCGGTTTTGCTCCTAAGTTCGCTTGTCTATTTTGCAAACAGCGAATTTCCTGAAATACGGATATTCGATAATATTGAAACAATTGCAATTTTATACACCGCAGTAATTTCTGCCGGCATTTTAATCAGTTTAATATCAACTCTATTTGCAGTAAACAAATTCTTAAGAATCAAACTAGATCGACTTTACAATTAAAAAAACTATACTTTATGACAACTACCACTGAAAAAGATTTTGCTATTTCAAAAAGCAATGCTCGACTATTATTAGTTGGATTTGGAATTGTTATCTTAGGATTTATCCTAATGATTGGTGGAGCACCCGCGTCTCCAGAAATATGGTTTCCTGATAACGACCCAACAAAAACACCGGAAATGTTTTCATTTGTACGGATTACCTTAGCGCCAATTATTGTCGTTTTTGGGTTTGTTTTTAATATCTGGGTTATCATGCGTAAACAAAACACGGCAGCGTAAATCATATGTCACCTTTAGAGTCCTTTATACTCGGAATTATCCAAGGGATAACCGAGTTTTTACCTATTTCTAGTTCGGGTCATTTAAAAATTGGCGAAGCTATATTGAATACACCGGTGAAAGACAACTTGCTCTTTACCATTGTTGTTCATGGAGCCACCGTTTTGAGTACGATTGTGGTCTTTAGAAAAGATCTATGGGAAATATTTACCGGTCTCTTTCAATTTAAATGGAATGAGCCAACCAAATTTTCGTTGAAAATTATATTGTCAATGATTCCCATAGCCATTGTAGGTCTTTTCTTTAAAGACAATGTTGAAAGCCTTTTCGAGTCCATTAATTTAACGGGAATTGGATTTATGCTTATCCTTACCTCCATACTGTTATTTTTTGCATGGCGCTATAAAGGCGGTGAAAAAAAAGTTGGATATGGCCAAGCTATAATAATCGGATTAGCCCAAGTAATAGCCATTGTCCCTGGAATAAGCAGAAGTGGTGCAACCATAGGAACTGCATTATTACTCAAAGTAGATAAAGCAAAAGCGGCACGATTCTCATTTTTAATGGTTATTGTTCCCATTTTAGGCGAAAACATTCTGGACTTAACGAAAGGAACATTTGCAATGAGTTTAATTCCGATCAATTCGCTCATCGTTGGATTTTTTGCTGCTTTTATTGCCGGACTCTTTGCTTGTAAGGTGATGATAAAAATTGTATCGCAAGGAAAACTGCACTATTTTGCAATATATTGTGCTATAGTAGGCACTTTAGCCGTGATTTTTCACGAATTTATTATGTAGTTGTTTTTAACAATTATCACACATTTGACAATCACTATTAATTAAAGGGAATACTAGCTCAATGCAAAACATAAATAACGAAGAACTAAAAAATAGCATTATCGAAGGGCAAGTGTTGCTTTTTAACAAACCATATCGCTGGACATCGTTTGACGTGGTAAACAAAGTGCGATGGCATTTGCAGAAAGCCATTGGCGTAAAGAAAATAAAAGTTGGACATGCAGGCACGCTCGATCCGCTGGCAACAGGATTACTTATTTTATGTACCGGAAAAGAGACTAAAAATATTGAACAAATCCAAAGTCAAAACAAAGAATATGTTGCCACCATTGCGTTAGGAAAAACAACCCCCTCCTTTGATTTAGAAACAGAGGTAGATAAAACATTTTCAACAGAGAATATTACACGTCAACAAGTTGAAGATGTAATTGCAAAATTACAAGGCTCCATAATGCAAGAGCCCCCTATTTTCTCGGCAAAGAAAATTGATGGGAAACGCGCATACGAATTAGCAAGAAAAGGAACCGATAAGAAACTAGACCCCGTTGAAATAACAATTTACCAACACGAGTTGCTATACTTTTCTCAAGAGGAGATAAAAATCCGAATCCTCTGTTCAAAAGGAACATACATTAGAGCAATTGCCCGCGATATTGGCATAATGTTAAACAATGGAGCTTATTTAGCAAATCTAGAACGCACTAAAATAGGAGCCTTTGCAGTTGAAAATGCGCTCGATCCTGAACAATATTGTCAGGAACTAAAAGATATAATAATACGTAATAAAGTAACAAATTAACACACATAGATCATGAAGTTATCCCAATTTCATTACACGCTTCCGGATAAACTTATTGCCCTAAACCCTTCACAGAATCGCGACGAATCGCGATTAATGGTGGTGAACAGAGCAACCGGTCAGATTGAACACAAGATCTTTCGAGAAATTCTTGAGTACTTTAAAGCAAACGATGTTCTTGTGTTTAACGACACAAAAGTATTTCCTGCACGACTTTTTGGAAATAAAGAAAAAACAGGTGCGAAAATCGAAGTTTTCCTTTTAAGAGAACTTAACCGCGAACAACGTCTTTGGGACGTTCTGGTTGATCCCGCTCGTAAAATCAGAATTGGAAACAAACTCTATTTTGGTACCGACGAAGCCCTTGTTGCTGAAGTAATCGACAACACTACTTCAAGAGGAAGAACTTTACGATTCCTGTTCGATGGTCCTGCCGAGGAGTTCAAAAAAACATTGTATTCATTGGGCGAAACGCCACTCCCAAAATTTATTAATCGTGAAGTAGAACCTGAAGACTCGGAACGCTACCAAACCATCTTCGCTGCAAATGAAGGAGCTGTGGCTGCACCAACTGCAGGCATGCACTTTAGCCGTGAATTACTAAAACGATTTGAAATTCTGGGAACAAAGTCGGCTTTTGTTACACTCCATGCCGGTTTAGGCAATTTTAGAAACGTTGAAGTGGAAGACTTAACGAAACACAAAATGGATTCTGAGCAACTTATTGTTACTCAAAAAACCGCAACAATGCTCAATGATGCTCACAAGCAGAAACAAAATATCTGCGCAGTTGGAACAACCGTTATGAAATCCCTCGAGACAGTAGCCACAACTAGTGGAAATATTAAAATATTTGACGGTTGGACTAATAAATTCGTTTTCCCCCCATACGACTTCACTGTCGCCAATATGTTGATATCAAACCTTCACCTTTCAAAATCGACACTTTTGATGATGGTTGCAGCTTTTGGAGGTTACGATCTAATTATGCATGCTTACAACGAAGCCATGAAAGAGAAATATCGATTTGGGACTTATGGCGATGCAATGCTCATTATATAGTATAACAATCGCACTTATCAAAAAAAGGGAAGCATCTATTGTGCTTCCCTTTTTTGTTTCTTTCAATTCTACAACAAATTAAAATATAGTAATATTTGTATCCTAGACCTTTGATGTATAAAATTCGAGTCAAAGAGACGGCTAATCATTTCTGGTAAAATCGAACAAAAGAATATTGGTAATACAATTAAGGTCATCGTATCATTTTAACGGTACGGCTAAATATACCATCCTCCGTATAAAGAGTTAAAAAATAAATTCCTGACGGAATTGGCCTACTTATTATTTCTGATAGCTGAACTGTATTATCTCCTGCATTCAAAAACAGTGGATTCAATTTTATTGTCTCTTTCCCGTGCACCGAAACTAACTGAATTTGGTACACCCCCCCTTTATGCAAAAAAACATCAACAACACTATTTTCAGAAATAGGTTGCGGATAGACCATAAGTTGCTCTTTTTCGACTGATTCATCAATACCACCTATGATAAACATAAAATCAATATTTCCATTTTCTCCATCAATAATGGTATCAACAGAAACCGTTGTATAAACCGCTTCTGACAATTCTGCACTTCCAACATATCTTCCATAAGGAAAACCTGCTAATGTCACATCTGACTCTCCACTTGTAAAAACAAATTCAGCCTCTGGATAATTGAAACGAACAAATGCTCCAGAAATATTATCACCCCACTGATCGGTAACGGAAACTACAATATCACGACGTTGAACCAATACCGTAAAATCCATGCTAACGGTTTCTCCTCCCGTTACAACAACACTCGTTGCCTCTTGGGTAATAATATAAGGATGCGACACCCTAATTGAATACGCCCCCGATTCTATTTCAATCGAATAAATGCCTTCATCATTCGGATGATAGATGTCATCGTCCACAGTAATTATGATCTCTTCAACGGGAACCATATTTCCCTCAATCGAAATCTGACCGCTAATAATACCACTTGAATTGTTTATTCCAAGCGATCCATCGGGACGAAAATTCTGAGCAAACACATTAGTTGTATCATTAACAGGAGCAATCCAGAATGCAACCCATTGATTATTTGCAAAGGAAGAAATTACACAATCCGATTTATCAGCCCCAGAGGTGCTAATTGGACTATCAGCTTGATCCCAAACATTTTCTCCGCTGGACTTTAAACGTCGGGCTTTTATAAGACTCTCTTCCTCACGAAACACCATCAAAATATCATCCACATAAGACAAACAATATTCTAAATAAATGTTTGTGCTCTCCAGAGGTATAATAACTTTTCCCCCATCGTTCCATTGACAAACACCTAAAGAATTAACCTTTTGCCCATAAACACCATACTGGTTTTGATTGCCATTGGTCTCTCTCCACAATACCATGATATCGCTGGAAGATTCGTTCAATACAATTTTAGGTTCAAATTGATTTGCACTGTTTGAGGTAGAAAGCAGTGCTCCATTTTCGGGAAACTGTACAACACCTTCGCTGTTTACATGTTGCACCCACGAAGAAGCATTGATTCCCGAAAATCGGTAATCGTGCCAGGCCATGTAAAAGCCTTCATTTCCATCGCTAACAAAAGATAAAATTTGGGTCCATGAAGAGATCGTGCCTGCATTACTAACAATTACGCTATTATCCCAAACAGGTAATCCATTGGAATCATACCGCTGTGCTTTTATATGACGAATTGGGTACATGGTTTGTCCACTATCCTCAAAGTATTTCATAATAATATCGTTATCCCCCACAGCCATTAATTGTGGCCATGTATATCGATTTGTTGAACTTAATGTAATTCCCCAATCACCCCACATTTTTAAACCTGTCGCAGAAATTCTTTGCATAATAATCACATAATTCGATTGCCAAGCAATTACAACATCATCACCACCCGTAACCACAACCTTAGGTGCAATATCCATTCCCACTGAGGCAGACAAAAGAATTCCATCGGCTCCCCAAATAAAATCGCCACTTTGTGAGACCTTGCTTGCAACAACATTCAAATCGCCATCCAATCGCGTATCAGTCCATGTTAAAATTGCATTATTTTCCGAATCAACACTCATATCCCAATCCGTTACCCATGACATAGTAGGCTTATTACTAACCTCAATTCCATTATCGCCCCAAAGCAATGCTCCCTGAGAGCTAACGAGTTGTAATCGGACTGTATAAACACTTTCGCTCGAGGCAAAATAACCCACATAATAATTGCCATTAGAACATGTTGCTATTTTTGTGCTACTCTTCTCATTATCAGAGTTTGTGATTCTCAAGTTTTCAGCTGGGCTGTCGCTCCATTGGGCAAATATAATTTGACTTAATAACATAAGTCCTGAGATGAAGATTATCTGTTTCATTTTCGATGTTTATATAGTAAGAACGATTACAAAATAACAAAGATGCTATCTAATTTTCATATCTCAGTTTTCAACCTCTAACCATCTTAGCTAGCAAAATAGAAGAATAATAGAACCAAAGATATTTAAAAAAGCTGTACATTTGCTAGAGAACAATCACTTTTTTGGTTATAAACATTGCTTTCCTATAAAATTAACAAATAATAACAATCCTTAAAACTCAATCCTATGAAAAGTTTCTTTAAGTACTTTTTTGCCTCTCTACTTGCTATGGTTTTAGCATTTTTAGTTGTTATATTAATAATAAGTGGAGCTATTGCCGGTATAATGTCTGGTAGTGATAAAACAGTTACCATAAAAGAGAACTCGACTCTTGTTATGGAAATGAATCGAAGAATTGTTGATCGAGCATCGAACAATCCCTTTCAAAACTTTGATGTTGCAAGTTTAACAGGAATGGAAGGTAATTCAACAATGGGGTTGAACACCATTCTTACCAATCTTAAAAAAGCGAAAGAAGACCCAAATATCAAAGGGATATTTATTAAACCGGAACGACTTTCTGCCGGGTGGGCAACCATTGAAGAGGTCAGAAATGCGTTAATCGATTTTAAAGAATCGGGCAAGTTCATAATTAGTTATGCTAATTTCTACACCCAGCCAGCGTACTATCTAGCCTCCGTTGCCGATAAAATCTATTTGAATCCTGAAGGATCGTACACATTATCGGGACTATCGGCGCAATTAATGTTTTTTAAAAATACGCTGGAAAAATTAGGTGTTGAACCTCAAATTATCCGACACGGAAGATTTAAAGCTGCTGTAGAGCCTTTTATGCTCACCGAAATGAGTAAAGAAAATCGCTTGCAAACAGAAACATATATTGGTTCGATTTGGAATCACATGCTTGCAGGGATTTCAAAAGAGAGAGGAATCGACGTTGTTACTCTGCAAAAATATACCGACAACTTGGATATTCGCCAAGTATCCGACGCCGTTAAGGCAAATCTAATTGATGGCGCAAAGTATTACGATGAGGTAGCAAACGAACTTAAAATGCGAACCGACTCTACATCAAAAGAGGAATTTATTGCGTTCAACTTCAATAAGTATGAAAACACCCCAAAATTAAAAACTGATAAACTCATTACCGATCTTTCCAAAATTGCAGTTATTTATGCACAAGGAGAAATTGGAATGGAAAAAGGAACAAACGAAAAAATAGGCCTTGAAAACATCGCAAAAGCACTTTCTGAAGCTCGTAAAGACGAAAAAATCAAAGCCATTGTATTACGAATTAACAGTCCGGGCGGAAGTGCATTAACATCCGAAGTTATTCTGCGCGAAGCAATGCTTGCTCACCAAGAAAAACCACTGATTGTTTCCATGGGAGACGTCGCGGCTTCCGGCGGATACTATATCGCATGTGCTGCCGATACTATTGTTGCTAGCCCCAACACAATTACTGGTTCCATTGGAGTTTTTGGACTCATGTTTAATGCCCAAAAATTGATGAATAACAAACTTGGAATAACTACCAGCACCGTAAAAACCGGAAAGCTTGCCGATATGGGTACGCAAACACGAAAACTAACGCCCCTAGAATACGATATTATTCAGCAAGATGTGATTCGAGTGTACAAAACATTTGTGAACCATGTATCGAGAGCTCGAAATATGAGTTTCGACGAAGTGGACGAAATTGGCGAAGGTCGAGTTTGGACTGGCAGTGATGCCAAAGAAATTGGTCTTGTGGACGTTTGGGGCGGATTAAACACAGCCATTGCAATTGCAGCCGAGAAAGCAAACCTTGATGATTATAGAATTGTTGAACTTCCAAAACAAAAAGATCCCTTTGCTCAACTCCTCGCATCGATGGAAGAAGGGGTATATGCTCGGATTTTTGATTTTAATAGTGAGATTTCCAGATATTCAGGACATGTTTTTAACGCGCTGAATATGAAAGGTATCCAAACACGAATGGAATACGATTTAGATATAAAATAAGCCTATTCGCATAAAAAAGGTTAGCGATGTGTCTTTTGACACATCGCTAACCTTTTTTCATTTTCATTTATTGCTTGTCTTCAAAACAGCCGTTTACGGAGAGTAAATTCCTGTTTTTCAATCTTTGCATTCCTTGCCCTTGACGCCTTCTTTTCAAGCACTTGAAAAAAAACATGCGTTTTCTTGCAGATACTATTTAACAACACGAAAAGTCGTCAACATTCGGATATTTACAGAAACCTTTATATTTGGCTAAAGCCAATTTGTTTTCCTTGACATCCCCATGGCTGAAGCCATGGGCAACTCAATTTCATCATCTTTGAACTTGATAAGTCGTGAATTGCCCGCGGCTTCAGCCGTGGATTAACGAACAATAATGCCATCTGGCTTTAGCCAAACATCAACCAATGTCATTACACATTGCAAGCTTTTTATTATTCTTCTCTGTTCTTCTTTACATGAGAAATATTTCGACGTATTCCCTTAACTCCTATTCGTTTAATGGGTGTGGAGGCAAACAGTCGTTTAAACCGGCTCGATGCCACATTGTCCCATTCATCGTCGGTTAATAAACAAATCGAATTGTCGCTTTTAAATACCTTGGATTGAATTGCATCCTGGTTATGAGGACATACCATATTACAAATGTCGCAGCCAAAAATTTGGTTGTTAACGTCAATATCCGCATCCAATAATTCATCGTTATTTTTCTCAATGGTTTGATAGGATATACATTTCCTGGCATTGAGGGTGAACGGTTGCTCCAGAGCTCCATTGGGGCAAGCCGCAATACATTTTCCGCAATTTTGGCATCTGTCGGTATTTGGCGCATCGGGTTCAAGCCACTGATCAACAACAATAGTTCCTAGAAACACGAACGATCCCAACTTGGGATGGATAAACATGGTGTTTTGTCCTATGAACCCCAGTCCTGCTTTTACAGCCCAATATCGTTCTAAAACAGGTGCGGAATCAACACTTATGGAGCCATTTAGTTGCGGATTTATTCGACGAATCTCCTCCAAAAGCATTCCTAGTCGGTTTTTTATGGAGTGATGATAATCGGAAAAACGTGCAAACATAGCAACGCCATAACTGGAATTCCATACCGATGGTTGTTGGTGGTAATTCTGCACAACAACAATAATCGATTTTGCATTGGCATGAAATAATGTGGGATTGGTTCTGACATCCATATTGGATTCCATATATTGCATGTTGGCATGATAACCTCTTGATAACCAGGCTTTAAAAATCTCCGCATCTTCAACTGTATCGTGAATCGATGCGATGCCACAATCGTCAAACCCCAACTTTAATGCTCTTGCTTTTATCGTGTCAACAATCGAATTCATTTTTTTTAATCCATTCATTAAAAAAGAGGAGACTGAATGCAAATGTTACAGCTCCTCTTTTATTGCATTTTCAATGTTTTTTTTAATTCAATTGCAATATGGAGTTGTATCGATCCATATTATTGAGAATAACTTTGGCCGAATCTAATTCAGCATCGTGACGCATGTAAAAGATGGCTCTGCCTCGTTGATAGTAGTATCGACTTATAACCTCCTCGTTAATTAATCTTGAAATTTCGTCCTTAAATACCATTAAATCTTTCTGCAAGTCTTGTTTCATTTTTTGCTCCAATTCCTTTACTTCATCTTCTACTATTTCGTAGTACTTCTCTGATTTCAAGGTTTTTATCAATTGCGATAATTTATTATTGCTCTCCATCTCATATTTAAAATTGCCCTTATTCACAAATTCAATAAAATCAGTGTAGTCATTGTCAGAAATTGAAAATTGTTGTGGAGATTCAATCAAATTGGTTTTATGAGCATATTGAGTGGCAAAATCAAAAATATAATTGTCAACATAGAGCCCAGCGGTTATTCTACTCAACAGATTTGTCTCTATATCAATGTCGGGCTTAATTCCACCACCATCATACACTTTACGTCCATTCTTGGTTGTAAACTCCGAGATGAGCGAATCGGGAACGGTTCCAACACTTCCATCCTCGTTTCGGTGTGAATAATCGAGTGCTTGAATACACCTTCCCGACGGAATATAGTATTTTGCCGTTGTCAGTTTCATTTGTGCCTTATAACTTAGTGGGCGTGTTGCCTGCACCAATCCTTTTCCAAAAGTACGACTTCCCAGCACTACACCTCTGTCCAAATCCTGTAATGCTCCTGCCACAATTTCAGATGCCGAAGCTGACCCCCGATTAACAAGAACGACAACGGGCATTTTTGGCAAAATAGGTTCATCTGTTGTTGTGTAATCTCTGTTCCATTGCTTCATTTTACCTTTAGTGGAAACAATTAATTGTCCTTTTGGTAAAAAGAAATTGCTGATCGTAATGGCTTCGTTAAGCAATCCTCCTGGATTTCCGCGTAAATCCAATATCATAGAGGTAGCTCCTCTCCCAACCAATGAATCAATGGAACTTTTCAATTCCTGAGCACAATTTTGTGTGAAATTATTGAATTGGATGTAGGCAATATTCCCCTCTAGCAAATCGTAAAATGGCACCGAACTAATATGTATATTCTCACGAACCACGTTAAAGGTTAAAGGTGCCGGCTCCCCAAAACGCTCAACGACGACTTTTAGGGTGGAGTTTTGAATTCCTTTTAGTTTTTCAGAAATGGCACTTATCTCTTTTCCGTTGGTATCGAATTCATCAATTCTCAGCAAAATATCCCCTGCCTTTATTCCAGCTTTTTGTGCCGGTTTCCCTTCGTAAGGGTCTGTAACCACAGCATTTTCGCCCGTCTTTCGAATCAACGCACCTATTCCGCCATAACTTCCAGTTGTCATAAACCGAAAATCCTCAATTTTTGATTCGGGGATATAATTTGTATATGGATCCAACGATTCAAGCATCTTGTCGATTCCAACTTTGATGGTTTTTCCGTGATCGATTTCATCCACATAAAAAGCATCCAGTTCACGCACAACGGTATATAAAATATCAAGATTCTTAACAATCTCAAAACTATTGTCAACGGCACTCATTAAAAATACGGAAGACCCTAAAATCAAAGCAATAACAAGATACTTAGCCTTTCGTTTCGTAAATTCGAATAAAGAATACAATTTATTTTTCATGTGTTTTTGTTTTTTATTTAAAGGAGTACTGTCCATTCTTTTAACAGCTAAATCTTTAAACCGCTCTCCTTCTGATAAATATAGATTTTAAAATTAAACGACAAAGGTATTGTTTCACATTTCTGTTTGCTGCACGATTTCAATTAAACGATTCAAAACTAATATTGTTTTTTTGTCAACCTTTTTAAAATCCTCAATCTCTTTGGATGTATAAATTAGCATGACATCAAGTTGTTTGGAACGACTTCTCAACTCATCGGTCAATATCAACTTATTGGTTCTCCATGCTTCGCGCATTAAGCGTTTTATCCTGTTCCTATCCACGGCATGTTTGAAACGTCTTTTTGAAACGCTAACACATATTTTCAAGGGTTCGGTTGACTCATCTTTATGAAATCGATATAAAACCCGAATTGGAAATATATAAAAAGAATCTGCCTCACGCATCAAAACTTCAATGGCTTTACGACTCTTTAACCGTTCGTGCTTATTCAACGTGTTGTTTTTCATACAGTTGCCCAGCTATCGAATCGTGAAAGTTTTGTATTGCACCACTCGTTGATCGGGGGATAAACCGTAAACCCATGAAAATATTTTCTCAGATGTTGTTTCTTGATCCTCGCCAATATAATCTAAAAAATGAACCTTTTCTTTTGTAAATACAAATACAAGTCGATTAAACACAGGATCTTTCCCCTCTTTAAACAAATCATAATTTGCGCCATACGGAAATTTTATTTTACTTGTTGCTGGTATCATCCGAAACTCTTCGTATAACCCAGGATAAACCAAAGATGCACAATTGTTGTCGATAGAAAGAATATGCAAATAGCAATCTTTGGTCGATAAGATGTTGAACGACAACATTTCACCATCCTCGTATAAACTTTTTATTCCTTCAATTTGAACATTAAAAGTAGGATCTGGAGATTTGTCGTATATACTAATAATAGCATCCAGGGTAACTTGAATGCTAAAATAATGCTCATACGACTTTCGCTCTTCTTTAACTATGGTGTATTCTCGCACAGCACCTTGCATTTCAGTTTGAACATCAGAACTAAAGAATTCCGTGTAATTATTCTCCACCTCGCTTTTAAAGAGCATTTGATATGAACTTATACTTTCTGAAATCCCGGCTTTCCTTAATGCGTCAATTTTTGCTCTATTTATGGCATCTTGTCGAGCTTCTGCTTCACTAACTCTGCCAATAATTATGCCTTCTCCCGTTGCCCCTTTCACCTCTTTTTCAACTTGACTGTAAACAGGATTCCAAATTAAACTGGAAATTGAACAAAAGAATATCAAGTAAATGATCATTTTTTTTATAAACATAACGATCTTATTTGGTTGAATACAAAGATACAATATTCAATTTAAAATTCTAGTGAAGCGCATCAATCATAATAATACTAGTTGATTTATGTTCATTTTTTAATTTAATCGAGATTTTAAACAGTATTTCTATTATCTTTAACACATTAATTTTCACAATGCGCAAAGTCCTTTTACTTTTATAAATACACCAATGACAAAATAATAGCGTAATATATTTTCAACGAGCAGATGCCATTATGTTTCTTATTGCCATATGTACATTTTTAACGATCACAATGTTGCCAGACAACAATAACCCGATAGACGAAACATCGCTTAAGGTGGCTTATATTGAACGATTTACGAGATTTGTAGAATGGCCACAAGACTCAAGCAATGAGTTTATAATACAAATTATTGGAGATACAGAACTTTACGATGCAATGCAGGCGAAGTTTAAGACTCACTCCATCAAAAACAAGAAAACCTCCGTAATCAATTCTTCTGAAATAGATGAAAACAACCTTCCGCAATTATTAATAATTGGAAACATTAATAAAATAGAAAATTATATTTTAAAAACAGCGAACAAGCCCATTTTAACGATTTCGAATGAAACGTCCATGTGTGAAAAGGGGGTTATGATCAACCTGTTTATACATGAAAAAAGGCTTCGTTTTGAGGTGAACGAACAGGCCCTTCGAAACTCAAAGTTGTATGTCAATTACCGATTAATGCAAATGGCAATGAGGATTATATACCCTGTAAATAATCAAAATGCAACGAATAGGTAACATATCAATTAAAGGTAAAATTATATTACTCATCTTATCTGTAACCTACGGAACAATGATACTATGGTCAGTCTTTGTATTGTTTCAGCACTCTAACGAAACAAAAAAGACGTTTAATCAAAGTATGCAAATGAATGCTAAGATAATTGCAGATTATGTGGTTGGGCCCATATCATTTAACGATACAATTGAGACAAAAAACATATTAAAGCGTATAAATTCAATTCCATCGATTATCGGGATAGCGGCTTATGGAACAAACAAACAATTAATTACAAATTATATTCTTAACGAACATAAACCAAATATTACCTATTCGTATAATATCGAGAAAACTACAATAGAAGATCAGGCAAACATAAAATCGTTTGTTGGAGAAATCGTTTACGATAATATACATTATGGTACTATTATATTACATGCCAACACAACAGAAATTCAAGATCAAATTCAAAATTATGCTAAAACGCTTCTGTTTTTTATTTTCCTATTGGGGATTTTAGCCTATCTAGCGGCGCTTTACATGCAGAAAATTATTTCTAAACCGATTCAAGATCTCGCTTCAGTATCTCGCCAAATATCTGAAAACAATGACTTTTCATTGCGCGTTCATCGATCAACACAGGACGAAATTACGGAATTGTATAACGCATTTAACAACATGCTTGCACAAATTGAATCGCGGGATCGAATTCGTACTGAATATGAAATTCAACTCACCAAAGCCAAAACAAAAGCAGAAGAAGCTGATAAATTAAAAACCTCCTTTCTTACAAACATGTCGCACGAATTGAGAACTCCAATGAACGCAATTCTTGGGTTTTCATCCTTATTATTGGAAGAAGAAACTCCGTGTGGACAATACAAAAGTTTTATAGAGATTATCAACGAAAGTGGAAACACTTTGTTAAATCTTGTAGACGATATCTTGGATATCTCAAAAATTGAAGCCGGCCAAATCGATATTAAAAAGGAAGATACAAACATACATCGGCTACTGGAGGAATTATTGCTTTCATTTAACGAGATTAAGCATCAAAAAAAAGCCGGGGAAATCGCTCTGTTTTTAGAAAACAACAGAAATTGTAAAAACCTAATCTTAACTGATCCATATCGGTTACGTCAAATTTTGATGAACCTATTAGGGAATGCCCTAAAATTCACAGACGTTGGAAACATATCGTTTGGAATTGAATCAATTACAAAACAGAAGGTCACTTTTTACGTTACAGATACTGGAATTGGGATCTCGTCGGAACAGATTCCCCTTATTTTTGAGCGATTTCGCAAAATCGACAATGAGAAAAACCGACTCTTCAGAGGTGCCGGGCTTGGTTTAGCAATTACAAAAAAACTTGTTGAACTTTTAGATGGAGAGATATGGCTTGAATCTCAACTCGGTATCGGAAGCACATTTCGATTCTCAATACCTAATGTAATATCCGACTCTAAGGAAATAACAAATAATCTTGTAAAACGTTCTTTTGCTGATACAACCAAAAGACTAAACATACTTATTGCAGAAGATGAATCAAACAACTATAAATATTTATATCAATTATTATTCAAATATAATGTAAACATTTCGTGGGCAAAAAACGGACAAGAGGCCATTAACCTTTGCAATATAAAGGACTTTGACGTTATTTTAATGGATATAAAAATGCCCATTGTTGATGGTTATAAAGCAACAAAAATAATTAAAGCTACTTTTCCGACAATAAAAATAATTGCCCAAACAGCCTATGCCGGTAAAACTGAACTCGAAAAAGTGCTTGAAGCAGGTTGTGACGATTACATCGTAAAACCAATTAACCCAAACAAATTAATATCAAAACTATTCTCAAACTAATGAAAACTATGAAAAATCTCGGACTATTAATTATTCTAAATTTATTGTTTATTTCAATAACTTTTGGACAAGAAAGTCAAAAACGGAAAAAAGTCGAAATCGATACTAAGTTTGGAGTTATGGTTATTGAATTGTATAATGAAACCCCGAAACACAGGGATAACTTTCTAAAACTTGTTTCACAAAAGTACTACGATGGTGTGCTTTTTCATCGCGTAATTAATAATTTTATGATTCAAGGCGGAGATCCAAACTCCAGAAATGCACAACCCAACGAACAACTGGGAAATGGAGGACCAAACTACACAATCGATGCTGAAATTCTTCCCCAATTATTTCACAAAAAAGGAGCACTTGCCGCTGCTCGACAGGGTGACAATGTAAACCCACTTAAAAAAAGTTCAGGCAGTCAATTTTATATTGTGCATGGTCAGAAATATACAGAGGCACAAATGAATGCAACAATAAATCGGGCAAATCAAACTCAAATACAGGAGTTAACAAAGGAATATATTAGTAAAAATCAGAAAATAGCTGATCAGCTGAAAGAATTTCAAGAGGCAAAATTATACGACTCTGTTAACTCAATAGTACAAAACATAATGAACATAGTTCAGAATTCACCAGACTTTAAACCCAAAACATATCGTTCCGAGAAAATACAAGCCTACAGTACAATCGGAGGAACCCCACACTTAGATGAAGGATACACCGTTTTTGGGCAGGTTGTTAGTGGGTTGAGTATTATTGACTCAATAGCTGCCCAGCCAGTGGGGAAAAGCGATAGGCCTATTGAAAATCTTAAAATGAAAATAAAAATAGTCCCATAAACTAAACTGTAAGAACTTTTCGTAATTGTATCGCCACATCCATGAACACAATTCGTGCGTTTACATTACGTTCGATATGATTCAAGGCTTCGGTTAACATCTTTAAAAGTGTTTTAGCTTGAACGAGTGTCAGATTTATTTTAACACTTTTCTCAAGACTCTTAGAACCTATATTTTTAGAGTTTTTTTCTATTGTACTTTGGATAATATTGTGCCGTACAGTGTGTAAAATATAATTGAGAAATTCTATTTGCGCCGTTTTATCTTTACCGAGAGTCGTATCAATAAATCTAAGAATATCAGAGGTTTGCTGTAATTTACAATATTCCAAAAAATAACTGAAATTTTGAACATTTTGATTCAATTCGTCCATTCTATCAATCAATTCCAATGATCTGCCAAGATCCCCTTCCGAGAAAACCCCTAGATCATTCGCATTTTCTTCATTTAGCCCCTTTGCTAATTCAAGATATGCAACCAAATCCTCTGAATCAATGGGAGGTATTGGAATAACTTGAGTCCTACTAATAATAGTTTGTAACAACTGTTCAGGAAAAACTGAAATTAAAATAAAAATAGTGGACGCTGGAGGCTCTTCTAATATTTTTAGAATCTTATTTGCAGCAGTATCATTCATTTTTTCAGCCATCCAGATAATCATTATTTTATGATCACTTTCAAAACTTTTTAAACTCAACTTTCGATTGATAGTGTCGCTTTCATCTTTAAATATTCCACCTTGTTTATTTTCAGATGCAATATATTTAATCCAATCAACATAGGATCCATACGGTTTATTAAAAACAAATTTACGCCAATCAGAAATATAACTATCGGAAATGGGGTCCTTTCCCTTTTTATTAATCACAGGAAAAACAAAATGAAGATCCGGATGTATTAATTTATCCATCTTTTTACATGAAGGGCATTTTCCGCAGGCATCATCATCATTTCTATTAGTACATAAAACATATCTCGATAAGGCTAAAGCGATTGGTAATGAACCAAATCCCTCCTTTCCTGTAAACATTGTAGCGTGTCCCAATTTTCCGGTTCGAAACGCAGTTCTTATTCGTCTTTTTAGATCCCTATGGCCTATAATCTCTTTAAAATACATTAAAAACACCTCCTTTAAGTTCAATACAACAAAGTTACATATTTCTATCGGATAAAAAGATTTTCAATTTTCAGAAATCAACTCAGGACAAATAAATGTCGAAATATTGGTTTTGAATTCGTGAAAAATATTTGTAAATTCGTTACAAATTAAAGAAATGATAATAATTTAAAAACTGAACTAAAATAAATCAATATGTTCGCAATTGACTCATACAGCTTTAAAGAAAAACATGCATTAATCCGGGTTGACTTTAATGTCCCCTTTAATGCACATGGAGAAATAACCGACGACACACGCATTAAAGCGGCTTTACCAACCATAAAGAAAATATTAAACGATGGTGGGTCAGTAACATTAATGTCACATTTAGGTCGTCCCGATGGAACACCGAATGCAAAATATTCACTTAAACCGATTGCTCAACATTTAGAAGTACTTTTAAATTTAAAAGTAAAATTCGTAGACGATTGCATTGGAACAAAAGCATTAGAAGCTAAAACATCGTTAAACTTTGGAGAAGTATTACTCCTGGAAAATCTTCGTTTTTATAAAGAGGAAGAAAATGGAGAATTAATGTTTGCAAGAGATTTGGCTTCAGGTATGGATGTTTACATTAACGATGCATTTGGAACGGCTCATCGTGCTCATGCCAGTACAAGTATTATTGCAGAATTATTCCCACAAAGTAAGTTTTTTGGATATCTTATGGAGAACGAATTAAAGGCAATGGATAGGGTTCTGCATCAGTCGCAATCACCTTCTGTTGCAATTATAGGCGGTGCCAAGGTCAGCTCTAAAATAGAAATTATCGAAAATTTACTAAGCAGCGTAGAAACGATAATAATTGGTGGCGGAATGGCTTTTACGTTCATTAAAGCCAAAGGAATAACAGTTGGCAAATCGCTTGTGGAAAATGATCATATAGAAACTGCACTAAAAATAATGAAGGTTGCAACTGATAAAGGGGTCGAATTATTACTTCCTGTTGATAGTGTAAATGCATCAGAATTTAGTAACGATGCACAAATAAACACAACTCCCATTGATAAAATTCCTGACAATATGATGGGATTGGATATTGGTCCTAAAACAATAGAACTTTTTGACACAATAATTCGCAGTTCAAAAACAATTTTATGGAATGGACCCATGGGTGTATTTGAAATGAGTAATTTTAGTAAAGGAACTTTGGAGATTGCTCAAAGCATTGCAAAAGCAACCGCTTCAGGATCTTTCAGCTTAGTTGGTGGTGGAGATAGTGTAGCAGCCATAAATAAATTCAACTTGAGCAGCAAAATAAGCTACGTATCTACAGGCGGTGGTGCGATGTTAGAATACATGGAGGGCAAAGAGTTACCAGGAGTAACGGCGATTAGAAAATAAATAAATAAGCCGGATTGATAACACAATCCGGCTTATTTATTTAATAAACTTTATGAAATTAATATGACCAAAGGTCTTGCTCCAAATCAAATATTTTATTTTTGATAATTTCTGCTTCCCATAATCCATATATTCCAAGCTCATAGTCAAAAATTGTTCTATCATTATAAACGTTGGACTCTTGAACTATATAGCTGCTAAAAAATCTTTTAAAAAAGATATCATCAAAAGTTCGCCTTTCAGCGTCATTATTTGAATTGAAAATTGAATACTTAGCTAAAATAGGTCGTAATTCTGGAAAATAAACCCAAAAAGGACGTGTAAACTGAACCTGAGCATTAGCACCAGTGGTAGTTCCTTGAACGGCAGCACGAATTGCACAAAGTCCAAGTATTCGAACTTCAATTCTAGAACGCTCTTTATTAAAGAACCAATCTTCTTTCACCATCCATTGAATTACTTCCTCGGGAGCAATTGCTGAATAAGAGTTTGGATTAGTAGGATCTACTCCAAATTTCATTTCAATATCAGAGATTGTCAAGACCTTTTTGAAAAATTCATCTTCATATAGTTGAAGTATTGGGATCTTAGTTGAACTAGGATCAAGTCGAGCTGTAAGTGGATCAGATCCCGGTATGCGATCCGTTTGTTCATCTAACAAACCTTGCTGAGCACGCAAAATCAATGAAATCAAACTCATTCGATCCATAATTGGCTCTACAGGAAAATAGAGCGGGTGATTCATTTTTTCACGCATATCTACTACTCGCCAAATACGCTTTTTCCACATTACATCGGATTCGTGTAAATAATAGTATGGGATAGGTTTCCGAGCAGGTACATGTTCTTCATCATAAACACCAACTCTGTTGAATGTTTGTCCTTTCACCATCGTTGAGGTGCCAAATAAACATCCAACAATTAAGACTAAAAATAGAGCATACCTTTTCATATTGTCAGATTTTAATTAATTGTAAATACAAGTGACCCAATATTTTTATCTCCACCGGGCCCAGTGGCAATTATATTTTCGATAGTAAGTCGTTCGTTTCTTTTTAAAGAACGAATTTTATCGATTACCCGTTCGTTAAAATTCCGTCCTGTATTTGGAATTGGACTTGCATATAGACCGTCTTGCGTTACAAATGTGTAACTTTTTATCACATATGTAATGTTATCCATAATAAAATTCTCCAACACAGCATCTACTCCTCCTGCCGAAAGCATATCAGTAGCTCTTATGCGTCCTGAAATCTTACCGTCCAATTTAGCCGTTGGAGGGGGCACGGGCATTATTCTAAAATTTTGACTTCTTATTCTTTGTTTTTTACCATCAACATCTGCCATCACTGTTATAACAACTTCACCTTTTGAAGCAGTAGGAGTAATTTCCCAACCTTTTCCTTTTTTCACAATTCGAGCATTCGTAGCCGATGGATAAATTTTATCCATGCTAAGTCCTGGAACAGAAACTTCTAATGGATTAGGAATCCCTGAGTAAAAAACCGTATTTGCTGATGCGGAAATCACTGCCATGGGATCATTGACCATATACTTATTTTTAAAGGGATATTGTTTATATGTCCCGTCTGGGGCTTTCATAACGATTAAACCACCCCACTCTGCTTCACCAGCGCGCCGTGCAACAGTAGTAAAAACTCCCATACCATTTCTAATAGGCAAAGAATCGTAATTACCCTTCATTTTATAACTACCATCTGCTTGTTCATCATAACTTCCAACATAAATAGTAGGAAATTGTGTTGTATCAAATGCGGCCATAAAAACTTTAGCGGAGAATTCTCCCCCAGTAATTATCCCACTACTCTCCGGAATCACAATCCCATCAAGCTTATTAAACTTAAATTCGCCTATATCAATTTGACCATATAAATACCTCAAAACATCGGCCTCAGCGTTACGAATATCACTCTGCAATTTAGTTAACATTGTAATTACAGCAACAAGGGGTATATCTTGAAATTGAGATTGCTGCCAAGTTTGATTTGCTTCCTCAGCTGTTTTAGCTTTAGGAGGTGATGTATTGATGTTTTTTGCAATCGAATTTCTAACAATAGCATTTCCATCTGTATCTGGAATCAGATCAAAAAGATATTTTCTGTGTGCTTCTAGTTTTTCCTTAAGCTCTTGTCCCTTACCATTTCCAGTAGGTCCAATCATCACATTATTACCTATAGTAGTATTATCTTTAACTGATATGTCTGCTGCTACAACCATATCATCAACAATAGCTATTGACTCCGGTCCTTCGGCTACAGTAACCAATTCCGTTTTCAATTGATTAACGTAATCATAAAGTTCATCTGATCTAACATGAACCACATCAGCCATGTCGGACCATTTTTTTACTTTTGCTTCGTTTATTACCTTTTGATTAGCAAATTCAGCATATACCTTTTTGTTTTTTTCGGTAAAGTTCTCAACCGTAACTGTCAAACTATCGTTAACCAGTACAAAAGAATCAAGAACCTCCTTTGAAACTTTTATCGCTAACATAGCAGTCAAAAATAGGTACATCATACCTATCATCTTCTGCCTAGGGGTTTCCTTTCCGTGTCCCATAAGCTACTACTAATATTCGTTTAATGTAACGGTTGATAACATACTTCCATAAACTTCGTTCAGTTGTGAAAGTTGGTTATTTAATTTCTTTAATTCGTCTTTATATGCAACAGTCTGTTGTAATCCTTCATTGAATCCCTCAACCATGTTTTTACTCTTTCCATTCAAATCTTCAATCATCTGGGTGTGCTGAGTAATATTCTGGATGTGCAATTCGTAAACAGAATTAATCGCAGATAGGTTTTTATTCTGAGCCTCAATGTTTTGAGTATATCCTTGTGAACTCTTTTTAACACTATCAGCAGTTTGATTTAGATGGTCTAGCATTAATTGATAAGCTTGTCGCATCTCATTATCAGAATTACTGATGCTTTCTATCAATCGTGCTCCTGCATCACCAAGCGCTCCAACCATAGTTTTAACGCCACCATCCACTGTATTTGCAATTGTTTGTCCAGTAGAACTTATCAAATCTGCAGATTGTAAATATGATGTTGATAAACTTCCAACGGACTCTTTCAATATATCTGAACTATTGTTACATGCATTGGACAATCCCTCTGCAGCTTTGGCAGCACCTGAAATATTTTGTGAAAATTCTCCTGTAGATTCAATAGTTGCTTCAAGATTTTGAAATTTATCGGCAATATCACCCACTTTATGAATTCCCTCTCCCAATTTTTGAAACATTTCGGAAGACAAATTTGCTTCCGATAGCAGAGCATCAAACTTCTCAATAGCTTGGAAGCTTTGCATTCCAGCGCCTGTAAAGCCACCACCTGAAAAGCCACCCATTGCCGGAGCATTCGGTTGTTGTACCACGCCACCATCAGGTTGATCGTAATCAAAGACTTGGGCGGGTGGTGGCATATTGCTGATATTCATTAATCGATTATCATGAAAACCCATTCCATGTCGATCTCCTTGATGACGCATTTCAAAGTCATCCGTCATTCCAGCAAGTTCGGGATATACTAAAGTCCAATCAACCTCCTCGTGTAAGGGTTCAAAAGCTGATAGAAAGAATATAAGAACCTCTGTTCCCATACCTGCAATTAACATAGGCCCAGCACCAGGCCAGTGCATGATTTTAAACAGGGCCCCCATAAGTACTACGGCTGCTCCCCAACCGTAAACAAACTTCATTATGTTCTTATAGGCTTTACTTTCAACAAATTCGGATAGCGACATAATTAACAGCTTCTAAATTATTAATAAACAGATGATTTTGAAGAAACCGCAGGCTGCGATCCCATATGAGCTCGAACACACCTAAAGCCTATATATGACTTTGCTGTATCCTGATATTCGAATGTGCGCGTTCCATTTTGTAAGAAAAATGCAATATCTTTCCATGAACCGCCTCTGATTACTTTGCGTTTTAACACCGGCTGATCGTCTCTTTGTGCATTATATTCGTATGCAGGATTCATATCATGGGTGTAACTATATGAAGATTCATCAAAGGCATCTCTTGTCCATTCCGCAACGTTCCCAGCCATATCGTAGAGACCGTAATCGTTGGGATGGAATTTTCGTGCTTCTGAAGTAAATAAGTCTCCATCTTTTGTATAATCGCCCCTATTATTTTTAAAATTAGCTAAAAAACATCCATAAGAGTCTCTTGTATAATATCCACCCCAAGGGTACATCATTTGTTCAAGACCGCCTCGAGCAGCATATTCCCATTCCGCTTCAGTAGGTAATTTATAATCGTGAATAAGTGCATTTCCTTGGGTTACCAACCAACTGTTCATTAAATTGGTTCTCCAAACACTAAATGCTGTTGCTTGCATCCAAGTTACTCCTACTACAGGATATTCATCAAAATTCGGATGTGTAAAATAGGTTGCAGCATACGGCTCGTTATAAGCAAATGAGAAATCGCCAACCCAGACCAATGTATCCGGATAAACCAAAATTCGGTTTCTTTGAATAAATGATTTTCTATTCACATAACGTTCTTCAACAGCTTGAGCATTAAAAACGTTTGTTTCAGTATCTCCTTGATAATTATCTCTTTCTAGAACTTCAGCACTAAAGTTTCTACGACGTACCTTTCCATCTAATAAGAATTTCTGAGCTGCTTGTTGATAATCAACCCATGAATACTCAAATACAAGTTTTCGAGTATCAATTTCTTCCATTCCAATATACTTCGTAAATCGTTCTTCGTTGGGATAGAATAATTTTTCTTTAATTACTGTGTATGGTTCATACATTTCAGGATCACTTCCATCCCAAGGAATTTGATATTCCCAATTTAAAGGTAAATCCTCTTCCTTAATAAAGAATGGTTCTTCGCGTAAGTCTTGCGAGTTTTTATTATAAACCATCCGTGTCTCTTCAATATCAAGATTTCCGCGCGTAGCAATTTCTAGACGTGCTATTGAATCTCTAACCCAATATACGAACTGGCGATACTCATTGTTAGTGATCTCGGTGTCATCCATCCAGAATGCAGCGACTGAAACCGTTTTCGTTTCGGCATTGAGCGACCAAGGAATGTCCTCGTCTCCTGCACCTTGAACAAAACTTCCTTGTGGAATTATGACCATTCCATATGGATCAACACTATATCCTGGAGCTCTGTCCTGTACTCCTATAAGGTCTCCAGATTTTTTGTTAGAACAACCATATAGAAAAAGTGCTGCAAATAGTAAATACAATAGTCGTTTCATATGCCTCAGTTTTATATTTTACAAAGTTATAAATATCTAATACTTTTATAGTTCGATTGTTCTCTTTCAATTCCAATTTTGAAGACGTATCGCAAGAAAATTTCTACGGACCCATCATCATATTTTGCAATTTTAGAGGTTGTTACGTCGTAGGCTAATCCAAAATTTAATCCCTCAATAAATTCTGCGCCAATAAATGCTGTTATTGCGTCTGTGTTACGATATCCAACACCTCCCCAAATTTTACCTTTATATTTTAAGGCCGCATTTACACTAATTTGGGTTGTACTTCCAGTTGTACGTATCAACAATGCAGGTTGAATTTCAAATAACGGATTCGATAGTTGATAATTGTATCCTCCTGTGATATTAAATTGTCTAGCCATGTTAGCATATGGTTTGTTATCTCCAGTTTTTGTTGCTAAATCGCCTTCGTTTATATTCATTATTGATAGTCCTAAAAATACATTTGCTGCTTGATAAAATGCTCCTATATTTGCGGTAAATGCAATTTTACCTTTATCAGAAGGGTTTGGAATAACGGCATCATTGCCATTTATTGGTTCAAAAGAACCACTTAAAGTTTGACTAAAAAACCCTACGCCTCCACCTATACCTATTTTTCCAGAACCCACACCTTTTAAAAAACTATATGAAAGGGTTGCATTTATATCGTTGGCTAGTCCTATTTTATCATTGTACAATGCAAATCCAGCTCCATGCTCTGCCCCAAAAAGTTTAAATGGCATGTGAACATCAAATTTTTGCGTATTTGGAGCACCATCAAATCCCATCCATTGATTTCTTGCTAAAATGTTAACACAAATACCCTCTTGCGATCCGGCATAACCTGGATTAATTGTCATTTGATCGTATACAAAGAACGTTGATTGCGGCAATACTTGCGCAGATAATGAAAATGTTATTATACTAAATATGAGACTAATAAGTCGCTTCATTCTCGAAAATTCAGAATCATTTTTGCTCGGAATCTACCGAACGGTAAAGTAAATAAAAATATGTTGCCTATGCAAACTTATTAACAACTGTTTGTTGATAAGTTTATGAACGGAAAGATATAGGGAAAATTTCGAATCACAAAATATTTTTTGTAAAATTTATTAACCTATTGTTGTGTTAGATAAAAATAAATTCTGTCGGATATCAGATTATTTACGGCATTAAGATATTCAGGTTTCGAAACAGCAAGGAATTTATCGCCCTTTCCCTCATTTATTGTGGGCAATTTAAGCCAATAACGATTACTTAATATGCTTTTACAAAAGACCAACTCTTGACGAATACTTTCAACATTAACATGCAATTGTAAAAACTGATCGATGGAAAAGTGCGGATCTTCGCCCAATCGTTTTGAACATCCATCGAAAAAATGCCATATTATTTGTGCTACTAGTTTAGCTCCCGCTTTTCGATTGTCATATTCACTGAAATAATTAAACAATCCAAAAAGCGAAACTCTTTCAGAATAACCCGCATACCATGCTAGTTGGCAAGCCTCTTCGGCATAAAGTCCATTGGGCATTCCCAAATAATTAGCCGGATTATCACTCATTCGTATGGCATTGAGGTCAAAACTTACGCTGTCCGAATTGCGAAAAAAAGCCTCTGATTCAAACAGTTCGGCACGTAATAATCCAAGTCGGTGATTAATAATTAAAGAGTTGGTTTCTGAAAAGAAGGGTTCAAGATCACAATAGTATGATTGAGTTCCTAATATTGTGAGCTCTTGTACGTTTTGTTTGAAATCAGTTTGAATTTTATGAAAATAGCAATCTTGATTAACTATATTTAATTCCTCGTGTTGATTATCAAACATATAATCAATGTGCAAGTGATTCAATGGGTCTCCTATTTGTGTGAAATATTGATATATGGAATATATCATACTATCATCGGATCCAAAAAATATGGGCACAATCTTTTTTTTGTGTAATTCGCAGAAAATAAAGGCAAGTGCAAAATAAGTGTCCCTACGCGTTTTTCCAATTTTAAGTTCCCCTAAATCAATGATTTTCCTCGATATTTGACCTTTCGTCAAGCCGTAAAGTTGTTCTCGCACGTGAAATGCAGAGGAGCTCGATTTTTCGGAAATATGGGGATTATTGCGATAATCGGCAACAGAAAACAATGCTATACGAATATCTGCATCGCTTTGCTTTTTATGCCAACCTTGGAAAATAAACTGCCCCAGAGTTCCGTCCACAATCGTTAAATCGTCGGCTGGAGCAGTGAAGTATGTTTGTAACTCTAACATGGATTACTATTTCTTATCCGTTGATTTTTTAGATTTCGTTGTCGTTTTCGCTTTTACAACAGTACTCTTGGTTGTTTTTGGTTTTGTAGTTGTACTCTTGGTAACTTTTGTTCCCCTAGTTGTTTTTCCCTTTTTACTGGATTCTTGACTGTTTATGAGTTCAAAACACTGTTCAATTGTCAGACTGGCAGGATCTTGTGTTTTAGGAATTTTAAAATTCTTCTTTTGATACGAGATATAAGGACCATAGCGACCATTTAAAATTAATAGTTCGGGTTGCTCATCAAATCGCTGAATCACTTTTTTTGCATCGGCCTCGCGTTTAGCTAGAATAATTTCGATGGCACGATTATGATCGATAAGATCAATATCTTCGGTTTTAGCAATGCTGTAAAACAATCCCTTATGTTTTAAATAAGGGCCAAAACGTCCAATTCCAAAAGTAATGGTTTCATCTTCAAAAATTCCATAATCTTTGGGTGGCGCAAATAAATCCAACGCCTCTTTCAGGGTTATGGATTCAAGACTTTGATTTGGTCGCAATGAGGCAAATTTCGGTTTCTCCTCGTCATCGGCAACTCCAATTTGTGCCATTGGTCCATATCGGCCAATACGTACAGAAATCTGCTTCCCAGATTCCGGCTCAATCCCAAGGATTCGTTCCCCAACTTTTTTACCCTCTTTTTCCTGAGCAGCTTCTGTAACTGTATCATGGAATGGGAAGTAAAAATCTTTTATCATTTTTTGCCACTCAACATTTCCATCGGCAATATCATCAAATATTTTTTCAATATTGGCAGTAAAGCCGTAGTTCATTATACCGTCGAATTTCTCAACCAAATAGTCATTTACGACAATCCCTATGTCGGTTGGGAATAGTTTGGATTTTTCGGCTCCATAGTTTTCTGCGCGTTTTGATTTCTTAATGGCACTATTTTGTAGTGCAATAATTGAAATCTGACGGGTATTTCCGGGACGGTCCTCCTTAACAACGTAGCCCCGTTGCTGAATTGTGGATATTGTAGGTGCATATGTAGATGGTCGGCCTATTCCTAATTCTTCGAGCTTTCGAACTAATGTTGCCTCAGAATATCTTGGGGGATGCAGTGTAAATCGTTCTATGGCTTCAATTAACTTCGTCTCCAGATCCTGACCAACTTGTATTGGGGGCAATATTTTAGAGTTTTTTGTCTCCTTTGAATCATCGTCCTCTTCCACCGATTCGATGTACAATTTCAAGAATCCATCGAACTTAATAACTTCTCCCGTTGCTACAAATTTGTATTCTTTTTCAGGCGTGGGAATCGTAATATTTGTTTTTTCAAGTTTAGCATCGCTCATTTGAGAAGCCAACGTTCGTTTCCAAATCAATTCATAAAGTCGTTGATCGGCTGCATTTCCGCTTATCTGTTCGTGTTCGAAATAAGTGGGACGAATGGCTTCGTGAGCCTCTTGGGCTCCTTTTGTTTTGGTTGTATACCTTCGTACATTTGAATATTCTTCGCCAAAGAGTTTTGTTATCTGCGATTTAGCATCAGCAATGGCATCTTCGGAGAGATTGGTAGAGTCGGTACGCATATAGGTAATGTGTCCGCTTTCGTATAATCGCTGAGCTACGACCATGGTTTGTGCTACCGAGAATCCAAATTTCCGACTTGCCTCTTGCTGCAGTGTAGATGTAGTAAATGGGGCAGATGGTGATTTTTTTGCCGGTTTTGTTTGGATATCGCTAACACTAAATTGATGTTTTGCCGATACCGTTAATAGTTGGTTTACCTCGTTCTCGTCCAAACGTTTATTTAACTCTGCCTCAATAATATAATCACGTTTATCTTTTGTATAAACAAAATGTCCTGTGGTTTTGTAGCTTGATTGTGAATCAAATGCCTGAATCTCTCTATCTCGCTCTACGAGTAATCGAACGGCAACAGATTGTACTCGTCCAGCAGAAAGCGATGGTTTTATTTTTTTCCACAACAACGGAGAAATTTCAAATCCTACAATTCGGTCTAAAATTCTACGAGCTTGTTGTGCATTTACTAGGTGTTGGTCAATATCCCGCGGATTTTCGATGGCTTTAACGATCGCCTTTTGTGTAATCTCGTGAAAAACAATCCTTTTAGACGTTTTGTTATCCAGCTTTAGCACTTGCGCTAAATGCCATGCTATTGCTTCTCCTTCGCGGTCCTCATCGGATGCGAGATAGACCATCTCGGCTTTTTTAACACTTTCTTTAAGTTCTGCAACAACTTTCTTTTTGTCGGGATCTACTTCATAGTTAGGTTCAAAATCCTTCTCAATATCAATTCCGAGATTTTTTTTTGCTAAATCGCGAATATGTCCATAGCTCGATTTAACAGTAAAGTCCTTTCCCAGGAATTTTTCAATGGTTTTTGCCTTTGCAGGTGACTCAACTATAACAAGATTCTTCATTCTATATTTATTTTTTGTGTTTCAAATTCATTAAATTAAAACCTATATCATTTAGGCTTTCCTTTGGTTTTACAAACAACTAATTCGAATATTTAATTAAAAAACGTAACTATATCTCTTTTCGAACGTGCAAAAATAAGCGTTTTAAAAATAGCGTGTCCTGTTTTTAATCAATATTTCTCAAACACAAATATTTAACTCAAAGAAAAACAACCCTAATAAGTATCGGTAAAGGCAGCATACAAGTAGGCTAGATGAGTTTTGAAAATGAGATATTCTTGATTTTATAATGCCTAACTTTATTGAAAAATAATTAATAAGTGGATGATTTAAACGTTATATTTGCACAAATTCCATAATTATGAAGAAAATCGTAACGCCCCTGATTTACATTTTTGCGTTTTTGCCGTTTTTGTTTTTAGCCATCATGTTCATTCTAATCAACTCCGGAGCAATGGGATTTATGCCCGGCTTCGAGGACTTGGAAAATCCAAAAAGCAACATAGCATCACAAGTAAAATCAGAAGATAACGTCCTACTTGGGAACTATTTTATTGAAAATCGAACGTATGCAACTTTCGACGAACTTTCGCCATATCTAGTTTCTGCATTAATTGCCACGGAAGATTATCGATTTGAAAAACATGCCGGAATTGATGGCATCGCTCTAATACGTGTCGTGGCTGGAATTATGACCGGATCGAACAAAGGAGGAGGAAGCACACTTACTCAACAGTTGGCAAAAAATTTATTTCCACGCGACACTACGGTTTACAACTCATTTATAGGCAGAGCTTCAAATATGGCCTTAATAAAATTTAAAGAGTGGGCTACTGCAGTAAAGCTAGAACGAAATTACACTAAAAAGGAGATCCTGGTGATGTACCTTAATACAGTAGCTTTTAGCGGAAATGCGTATGGTATAAAGGCAGCGTCACGAACTTTTTTCAACAAATCGACCAGAACGTTGAAAGCCGAAGAGGCGGCTGTACTAATTGGATTGCTAAAAGCGCCTTCGTACTACAATCCGGTTCGAAATACGGAAAGATCAACGATACGTCGCAATGTGGTTCTATCACAAATGCGAAAATATGAGTTTTTATCGACACATGATTATGATTCCATTTCGGCAATGCCCCTTAAACTAGATTACTTAGTTCAGGATCACAATGTTGGATTAGCCACCTATTTTCGAGAAACGCTTCGTTTATATTTAAACGCATCAAATCCGTTCGACAAAACCTACTCAAACACACAAAAATACACCGAAGACTCGCTTCTCTGGATCAATGACCCACTGTACGGATGGTGCAATAAAAACTTTAAACCCGATGGATCTAAGTATGATCTGTATAGAGATGGTTTACGAATATACACAACCATAAATTCGAAAATGCAAGAATATGCAGAGCAAGCCGTAAGCGATCACATGACCTACGATTTGCAACCTGCATTCAATATGGAAAAGAAAGGTAGTTCCATTGCACCCTATTCCAATGAGCTAACCCCCGATGAGGTAAAACATATTTCGATGTTGTCGATACGAAGGAGTGAGCGATACCGAGTTTTAAAAACCATGGGAATGAGTTGGGATGAGATTGTAGCCAATTTCAAAACCAAAACCGATATGCGCATATTCTCACATAAAGGTGAAATTGATACCGTAATGACCCCTATTGACTCCATAAAATATTACAAACATTTTCTGCATTGTGGCTTTATGGCAATGGATCAACATACGGGCGAAATAAAAGCATATGTGGGCGGAATAAACTACAAACACTTTAAATATGATGCGGTAAAAAGTGGAAAACGCCAAGTGGGATCAACATTTAAGCCGTTTTTATATACTCTGGCAATGCAAGAGGGATATACACCTTGCTATAAAGTTCCAAATGTTCCTATCACATTTCTTTTACCTACGGGCGAAACATGGACACCTGCAAGCAGTGGATATAAAAAGTATGAACGCCAAATGGTGACCTTGAAATGGGGATTGGCAAATTCCATCAATAATATTTCGGCATGGCTAATGCAGCAATTTAAACCAAAGGCGGTTATTGATGTGGTTCGATTAATGGGCGTACAAAGTTACATTCCTGAAGTACCATCGATCTGTTTGGGTTCAGCCGACATTAGTTTATTTGAAATGGTGGGAGCTTACGCAACATTCGCCAATAAAGGAATTCATATTACACCTATGCCCGTAAGCAAAATTGAAGATAAAAATGGAAATATATTGGCCACTTTTAGTGCATTCAAAAACGAAGCGATTTCGGAAAATGCAGCTTTCCTAATGCTCGATTTACTGAAAGGTGTTGTAAATCAGGGAACTAGTGTTCGACTAAGGAGTAAATACGAACTATACAACGAGATTGCCGCTAAAACAGGAACAACCAACAATCACTCCGACGGATGGTTTATGGCAATAATACCAAAACTAACCTGCGGTGTTTGGGTTGGTGGTGAGGAGCGCTCGATCCATTTTGACAATATTTCGGAAGGACAAGGAGCAAATATGGCATTACCTATTTTTGCCATGTTTATTCAAAAAGTGTATGCCGACCCAACATTAGATGTTAAAGCCGAAGATGTTTTTGAACAACCAGAAAACATGAATTACAATTTGGATTGTGATTCGATGTATGAAAACGATATAATTGAGGGCTCTTCGGAAGATGAGTTCTTTTAGTCCTAGGTTAACAGATTTAGAATTAATAGATTTTAATATTCTAAAACTTCGTTATTAAATTAGCAATCACAACTTTACGATTAGTTGACTCCATATTAAGATGAAAAAACGTGAACTTTCATTTCTTGTCATCATGGTTCAAAATAGTATTTTAATCAAACAAACGTTGTTGTTGAATTGCGGAAACCTTTCCCAAATGCTTGTATGCTAGTTCGGTGGCTTCGCGACCACGCGGAGTTCGCTTTAAAAATCCCTGTTTAATTAAGAATGGCTCATAAACCTCTTCAATTGTGCCTGGATCTTCGCTCAATGCGGTAGCAATTGTGGATATTCCAACCGGTCCTCCACTAAATTTATCGATAATTGTGGTTAGGATTTTATTGTCCATTTCGTCCAAACCAAATTGATCGATATTGAGTGCCTCCAGCGAATAAACGGAAATCTCTTTGTCGATTCGTCCATTTCCTTTTACTTGAGCAAAATCGCGAACTCGACGCAATAGAGCATTGGCAACCCTTGGAGTTCCACGACTACGCATCGATATTTCAATGGCAGCATCGTCAACAATGGGAACATTTAAGATTCGAGCCGAGCGTTTTACAATGCCACAAATAACCTCCGCATCGTAATATTCGAGATGGCAATTAATTCCAAAACGGGCACGCAAAGGCGAAGTGAGCAGACCACTTCGAGTAGTTGCACCAATCATAGTAAACGGACTCAACCCAATTTGTACCGTTCGCGCTGAAGGACCTTTGTCGATCACAATATCGATTCGGAAATCTTCCATGGCAGAATAGAGGTACTCTTCGACAACGGAATTGAGGCGATGAATTTCGTCAATAAAAAGGACATCGTTCTCCTGCAAACTTGTTAAAATTCCAGCTAAATCGCCTGGTTTTTCGAGAACAGGACCTGATGTGATTTTCATGTTTACGCCCAACTCGTTGGCAATAATATTTGAGAGTGTGGTTTTACCCAATCCGGGAGGGCCATGCAAAAGAACATGATCCAGAGAGTCGCCACGCATTTTTGCAGCCTGAACAAATATTCTCAGGTTCTCGAGAATTTGTTGCTGGCCTTGAAAATCGTCGAACGTAAGAGGACGCAACCCTTGATCGGGATCCGCCTCCAGATTCTCTAAATTTGGGTTTCGTATGTCAAATGATTCGTCCATTCGTATATTATTGCATTGTAATCCTATTCCTAAAATATCCGCTTCATCGAATATTTACACTTCAATGTTATCGATTGTTTCGGTTATTATTTTTCTTTTATCAAATTCTTTGTAAAGATGGTAAAAACTAAACGCACCCAGTGCCAAAGCCCCAATTATGATTAGAATATAATTCAAATTCCCACCATATACTTCGGAAATTGTTTTGTCCATCATCTCCTTTTGATCAAACGCCAACATAAGAAGGAATCCAACCAAATTATTTCCCATATGCATGATCATTGTCAACATTATATTGTGGGTTTTATAATAGACCCAACCCATAAATAGTCCAATCATTGTAGCAGTAACAAATTGCCATGGATTAAGATGGGCAATCCCAAAAAAGATGGCCGAAACAATGATGGCTTTTGTTGGCGAATATCTTTTTAATAAGCCTTTGAGTACAATTCCACGAAAAAGAAATTCTTCGAGTATTGGAGCAGCAATTACGATGGTAATAAAACTGTAAATGTCGGTTTTACTCATACTTAGGAACAACTCTTTCATAAAATCAGGCATCGGAATCATATCTGTAATCGGTCCGGAAATGCCGATTTGAATTGCAAACGTGACGAATAAAAGGAGCAATATAACCTCGATACTTTCGAATTTAAATGTATTTCCCTGGAAACCAAATATGGAACGAACTACCAAAAATACACCTCCCAAATGGATCACATAAAAAATAAGAAATGCCAACTCTTTATTAATCAGATAATTGAGAAACAAAAACGGACTGAACGCAAATGCAGCAAAAATATAAATAGCAAAAATGCCAAGCACCCCTACAATTCGTACCTCTCCTTTTGATTTTACCATTTCCATTACACCTCCTTTTTGCCTTTAAAGCCTAAATAAATTGCAAGAATACCAAGCAATATCAGAATCGACGATGCCATGTACGAAACAACATTTCCAATGAAATAAGAATTTGGTTGAAATTCAAATTCAATTGTATTCTCCCCTGCAGGAACAACCAATCCACGTAGTAAGTAGTTCACACGAATAATATCCAATTCTTTTCCGTTTACGGTAGCAATCCACCCTTTTGGATAGTATATTTCGGAAAAAACAGCCATTGCATCGGTTTCAGATTTGTAAGAGTATTTAAGTCGATTGGCAGAATAGCTCTCCATTTTTATGGATTTTGTGTTCGAATTCATTGCACTCGGATTTATTTTCGCTTCAAATTCCTTATCAATAATGGCCGTAGTTTTCAAATCATAGTTCGACAACATTTGCATCTCTTGAATGGCCCCATTGGCAAAAGCTACATCATCAACAAACCAAGCCTGGCCGTAAGAGTGTGCATTTTTTAAGGGTGCATCTTGGGGAGAGAGAATAAAATATCGAGTATTCAACATATTTAGAACAGGGAGTTGTTGCAATAGACTGTCGATACGCGCGTAACTAACAGATTCTTGCAATACATCGATCATTCGGCGCATTTCAGGCTGGATCTGGTGTGTTATTAACTCTTGATATCGCTGCATTTTAGCTCCATGATATCCACCAATACTATTATGAAAGTAGGATGTTGACGCATCGTTGAAGGTATTTACGGCAAGATTCAATACTCGATAATGCTCCGTATCTTTTAAGATATTTAGATCGGCTTGGGTTGGTTTATAAGGATTATTCTTTAATTCGCGTCTCGAAACCCAATTGTCGTTTTGCGAATAACGCAAGGTAACGGGAATCAAATCGAACGCAAGAAGCAACCCTAAAGAAACGATCGCCAATGTCTTTTTTATTTTATGTTGAGCAATTGCCCAAATTAATCCTGAGGTAACCAACACAAACAATAACGATCGAAAGGCATCGCTGCGCAACATGGAAAGACGATCGACTTGCAGGGCTTTTTGGATAACTTCCGGTAGTTGACTATCGTCGGAACCAACCATAATAGCGGATGCCGGAACAATCACCAATGCGACGAGAATTAGTCCAACAACAATACTTAAAGAATAGATGAGCGGTCTCTTAATTTGTGCAAACGTAAATTTGTTTTTCAAAATCTGATCGAACGCAATTATGCCTAGCAAAGGCATAGTAAACTGTACAATTATTAAAATCATGCTCACGGTTCGGAACTTATTGTAGCCGGGCACATAATTGACAAAAAACTCGGTAAACCACATAAAGTTGCGTCCCCACGCCAGCAGCAGTGCTAAAAAAGTAGCCGTTAGTAGCCACCATCTTAGATTGCCTTTTAACAGAAACATTCCCAGCAGAAAAAGTAAAATAACGGAGGCTCCGATATATACCGGTCCCGATGTAAAAGGCTGTTCGCCCCAATATGTATTCAAATATGCACCATATTTTTCAGCATTTGCTTTTCCGTAATTCCGTTCCAACTCTTTGTAGGTCGCACTTTTATTCCCCAGAGACATGTGGCTTGATCCCCCTTTCAAGTTCGGAATCAATAAGTTGAGCGATTCCACTTTCCCATAACTCCAACCCGTGATATAATCGATAGGCAATCCACTAGATTTTGGTTCATTGGGATCAACAATATTCGGTTTTCCGCGCATTGAATAATCACCATATTCAACAACTGTCCATAATGTTGTTAAGTTTGATGCCATTGCCAGAAGAGCAGCAACAGCAAGATATGCCATTGTTTTCCCAAAATCAGGAAGTTTCTTTTTCTGAGTTGCACGAATAATCTCAAAAAGTCCTAAAAAGGCGACTATAATAAAGGTATAATAGGTTATTTGTAAGTGATTTACGTAAATTTGCATGGAGAGAAAAAGCCCCAGCAAGACACTCCCACGGAATCGATCCGTTTGAAAGGCGTGATGCACTGAGGCAACAACCAGAGGCAAATATCCCAATGCCATCACTTTTGTAATGTGTCCGGCATCGATAATAATTATGAAATAGGTTGAAAATGCATAGGCTAAAGCCCCAACCATACTCACCCACGGATTAACTCCAAATAGAAGCAAGGCGATATAGAATCCCAACATATATAAAAATATGTGGTTTGCCGGTCGAGGATGATTTAAGTTTAAAGCGCTGTGGAGATGCCGAACCAAGTTGGCGTGTCCCGGGTTATTCATTAAAAATGTTGGCATTCCACCAAACATACGATCCGTCCACAAAGCATATTCGCCTGTTTCGGCTTCCAGCTCTTTAAGTTCCTGTACCATTCCGGCATACGCCATCATGTCGCCTTGACGCAACATTTTTCCTTCTAAAACAGGTCGGAAATATCCAAAACTAATAACCGCAAAAAGCAATAAAGCAAAAAGATGTGGTTTTAACGCGCTATAATCAAACTTCTTAGTCATAATGAACTCGTATTCAAGGTTTAACCTAATTTATCGAAACAGCTTTACAATATCGTTTCCATTTGCATATAAAACAAGCCCTAACAAAAATAGCATTCCTAAAATTTGGGCAAATTCCAGAAATTTCTCGGATGGTTTTCTCCGCGTAACAATTTCGTACAATAAAAACATAACGTGACCGCCATCGAGCGCTGGTATGGGTAGCAAATTTAGAACTCCCAACATAATTGAGAGAAAAGCAGTTAACTTCCAGAAACTTTGCCAGTTCCATGTTCCAGGGAAAATCTTTCCAATGGTAATAAAACCACCCAACGACTCATACGCCTTTGTTTTAGGAGAGAAAATTAATTTCAATTGTTTTAAATAATCGGAAACCGTTGTAAATCCTTTTGTAATTCCGGCGGGAACAGATTCCAATAAGCCATATTCTTTGACAGAAAACGGAAG
>JAQVXQ010000249.1 GCA_028709085.1 Salinivirgaceae bacterium
CCTTCCCACCAACGATGCACCAATAGTTTCAGGATATTTATTCATTTCAAAACGATATTCTGCAATATGCATATATGGCCCAAGATTCGAATAATCAAGCCCCAGCGAAAGAGAAGAACGTTCACCTTTTATGACCTGAGAAACTCCGGCTCCTATGGACATTATTGACAATTCGGTTTGCGATTTTTCCGGAAAACCATTGGAGGTAAGAATCAGGGCTGAAGAGAGGGCTTGTCCATATTCGGCAGAATATCCTCCGGTGCTAAAAGTAGTCCCCGAAAAAAGGAATGGGGAGAATCGACCACGAGAAGGCAAATCAGGAACCGACGAGTTGTATGGCTTCTTGGACAACAGTCCGTCGATAAACGTTTTTGTCTCATATCCATCACCGCCACGGACAAACAATCGACCATCTTCGCCCACTGTTGCTGCCCCGGGCAAGGTTGTTAAAGCACCATAAATATCGCCGGCAGCACTTGGTGTGGTTACGATATCGAGCGGTTGCAATGTTATACTTTTACTTTTGTCGGAAGCTTCAAAACTTCCCGCCCTAATCACCACATCGGCAATTTGCTGAGCTTCATTGGCAAGAACAATCTGAGTTTTGACGGTATCGCCAACTAGGTTAAGTTCTTGTTCAAAAGTCGTATAGCCAATAAATGCAACCACTAAATACTGTTTTCCGGCAAGATCGGTGGACAATTCAAATTCGCCATTACGATCCGTGGCAACACCTTTAAAAGTGCCTCGAAAAAAAACATTGGCTCCGACTAACGTTTCCCCTTTGCGATCCAGCACTTTCCCACAAATAAAACTTTCTCCGGAAACGGTTATGCTGTGCAGTAAAACAAATATGATAAGGATATTCTTCATGGCTTCTATCGTTTTGTACGATACAAAGATGCAGCACGAAGAAGGAGTATAAAATTAAAACCGGATTAACTGTTGAATCCGATAGATAAACTGTAAAATGAATAAGATAACTCGTAAGGCAATAGTTCCTTCATTAACAGATACGACGTATAGAAGAGCTTTCGGTGATTTTCATTTTTGAATAATCTATGCCCGAAATAAGGTTTAATCCCGGCGTTTTCCCCACTTCGATGCTTCCAAATCGTTGATCCATTTTAAGGGCCTTTGCTCCATTTATGGTTGCCCATTTCAAGAGCGTCTCGAAGGAGAGATTGGTTTTCTCCTTCAAAAACACCATCTCGTTAAAAACTGACAAATCAGCATTTGATGCCAAACTATCGGTTCCAATGCACACAGGAATTTCCGTTGGCCAGCAATCGTAATTGGGCAAAACAGCGTGGATAAACTCATTGGAGCGAGGGCAGGTAACGGCAAAAATCGACAACGCATTCCTTTTTGCAATGGCTTGGACATAATCCCAATCTTTTGGGGTAGCATGAATATTATGAACCAACAAAACCTGTTTGTTTTTGAACCGATCAAGAATAAATTCTACGGGATTATTGGTTTGATTATAATCTTCGCGCAGTATGTTTTTCGCTTTAAAGAAGTGTTTAAAAGAGCGTTTGTCATTGCTCACGTTTTCGCTTGCATGTTCACTTTCAAGCATATGCACCGACACAACTTCGGATTCGGGATGCAACGCAATATGAGACAACAAATCACCGTGAACACTGTAGGGCGCATGTGGAACAATGGATACGGATAAACTCGCACTCCTAAATTGGTTAAAAAGCGCAACTCCTTTTTGAAAACGATGATCGCTATCCGATTTATTTAATCCCAAAAGTTCGATAAAAGAGTAGTAGGATATTTTGCTTTTGCTTTTTGTATTGACCGTTGAAGAACCATTGCAAATATCGCCAACCACCGAAACTCCTTGTGCATACATTTTACTATCGGCAAAGGAAATAGCATCGTCCAATGTGGTTTGATCGGAGGCCGAACGCATAATCATTTTATCTAAAAACTCAAGCATGCCACTATGAGGCTGCACATAATTTTTCAAATACGACAACTCAAGGTGCGTATGCGCATTAACTAACCCGGGAATCAAAATTCCACTATAGTACTCACACCCTTCCTCCTCGATCATAACGCCACCATTATCCTTAATATGAACAACTTCGTCATTGTCATTCAAGGTAACAATTCCATATTTTATGGGCGGTGACGTAACCGGAAAAACATATGTAGCGGCAATTTTTCGCATAAACATTTTTTTATTCTGAAGTGTAATCGTAAGAAATATCGACACTTTTCTCTCCTGTGTGACTGTGATTTACAATCTTTTTGACACTTCCACCCTTTCCCAGCACCAATCCACAGGAGGTGCATTTAGAGCTGTATTCGTTTCGAGGCGTACCACAAGCCGGGCATACGTTAGGATTACTGATCCATTTAAGATGCTCAGAGCCAGCTTGCTCGGGCACTAATCGAGCACTTTTGGGAACAATTTGATCCATTAATTGAAACAGACGTTTGTCGTATCGAACACGAATCCCCAACAACAAAGCAAAGCCAAATAAAAGAACGATACTCCAAATTCCAATGCTGAGCATTCGAAACAAAATGCCTAAAGCCACAAGTGCAAGGAAAACATAGCCAGATAATTCGGGAATAAAGGCGTTGAATTTTACCGCTGTTT
>JAQVXQ010000250.1 GCA_028709085.1 Salinivirgaceae bacterium
GGGTTTGTATAACAATGTTGGATAAGTTTTATAACACGCCCATTCAATGGATTCCGAGTTTTTGAGTTCGGCTAAAAATGTACCATCGTCGGGTTGATTCAGTTTTAATGCGTAGATGAGCCATATTTTAGAGTTTGATGTTTTGTTTTTCTCATTTTCAGTAAACAGCGCATGGGCAGTTATGGCGTGGTTATTTGCAAAATAATGAATGTATGTGATGTTTTTGACTGATTTGAGTTTTACAATAATTTCGCTATATTCAATATGTGATTGACTATAGGACACTTTTTGTGAAAATAGTATGGTCAATACAACAGCTATACAGATGTATATATAAATATTCTTCATTTGGCGGATATTTTTAATAGGAATAGAATTTTATAAAAATACGGCAAAAAAGTGAAATGGTTGGTTATTTTGTTGAATGATTTGAGGAATATTAGTAATATTGTAAAAGGATTGGTATTTCTTTGTTTACCAATTCTTAATTCTACTTTAACAGAGTTGATTTTTCTACAATTTTGGCCGATTGCTAATGGGGAAGACATTGAAAAATCAATTCGAAATCCTTTTTAGGGAGGGGTGAATTTGGGGTGTTTTTAACATCGAATTAGGATCTGTCAACGTAGAATTAATGTGTTTTTATACGGTTATTAACCGAATTGGCTATTAACATCAAAACAATTAGAACTATAGTTGCGTAACTTTTGAAACTAAATAACTGCTATAAATATAATCACAACTGAAAAACCTATGAGTATGAATTGTATAATTATCGATGATGACAAGTTATCGCGTAAAATAATTGAAAGTTTTGTGGCAAAAACGGACTTTTTAACGTTGGTAGCCAGTTATGACAACGCCATAGATTCAATAAAGGCTTTTGATGGTACCGAATTGATTGATTTAATCTTTCTTGACATTGAAATGCCTGAAATGACGGGGATTGAGTTTCTGAATACGTTGGAAAATCCGCCACAAGTTATAATTGTTACAGGAAAAGAGAAATATGCTGTTGAGGCCTTCGATTACGATGTAACCGACTTTTTATTAAAACCAATTTCCATTGCCCGTTTTCTCAAATCGGCCAATAAGGCGCATAAGAGACATAACGAAGCCATGCAGATGTCGGGCAATACAAAGGACGAGATTTTCATAAAAAAGAAAAACTCCACCTTGGTTCGGTTGTCCTACGATGATATTTTGTGGGTCGAAGCCTTAGAAAACTACGTTATTGTAAGTACATATGACGATAAATTTACGATTCATTTCACCATGAAAGCCGTAATTGACAAATTTCCTGAGTATCGTTTTAAACGAGTACATCGATCCTATATTGTTAACGTAAGTCGAATTAAGATGATCGAAGACAATGTAATTATTCTTGATACAAAGAATGGCGAAAAGGTTATACCCATCGGAAAATCGTTTCGAGATAACCTGTTAAATGATTTAAATCTAATTTCCAAGTAACAAATTAATGAATCAACGTGAACTATTTTTACGGCATGTTGGTCAAACTTCGCCAGCACCGGTTGGATTGGAAGTTGGGCGTGCCGAAGGAATTTACTTATATGATTACCAGGGAAAAGAGTATATTGATTTAATAGCCGGGGTTTCGGTTAGTAATGTTGGTCATCGGCATCCGAGCGTAATTAAAGCGATTCAAAACCAGCTCGACAAATATTTACATTTGATGGTGTATGGCGAATATATTCAAACACCACAAGTGCAACTGGCAAAAAAACTAGCCACGGTACTGCCGGGAAACATCGATAGCATATATTTTGTAAACTCGGGAAGTGAAGCCATTGAAGGAGCCATGAAATTGGCAAAACGAGCCACCGGTCGTTACAACATAGTTTCGTTTAAAAATGCCTATCATGGGAGCACGCATGGAGCCTTGAGTGTGATGGGCGACGAGGAATTTCGTAATCGTTTTCGACCCCTATTACCCGGCATTAAACAGATAGAATTCAATAAGATAGACGATTTGTCGAAAATAGATAGGTCGGTTTCATGCGTATTAATAGAACCAATTCAAGGCGAAGGGGGCGTTCAAATTCCCGACAAACAATATTTAAAAGCATTGCGAGAACGATGTACCAAAGTTGGAGCATTGTTGATTTTTGACGAAATACAAACGGGATTTGGTAGAACGGGAACCCTGTTTGCCGCCCAAGGATTTGATGTAATTCCAGACATAATTTGCATGGCAAAAGGAATGGGCGGAGGAATGCCCATTGGTGCTTTTGCTGCCGAACACGATTTAATGAACACACTTACGAGCGATCCTATTCTTGGTCATATCACTACTTTTGGAGGCCATCCTGTATCGTGCGCTGCCGCTTTGGCTTCGTTGGAAGTGATATTAAACGAGAATCTTGCGGAGCAGACCGTAGATAAGGGAGCGTTGTTTGAAAGGTTATTGCAACATCCATCCATTAAAAGCATCAGAGGGAAAGGGCTTTTTATGGCCGTCACCATCGACGAAGAAATTAATATATTTGAGTTAATTCAAACAGCCATGAGGTGTGGTGTTATGCTCGATCCTTTTCTCTTTTGTCCAAATGCGTTTCGAATAGCACCTCCGCTGATAATTACTACAAAGCAG
>JAQVXQ010000107.1 GCA_028709085.1 Salinivirgaceae bacterium
GCTTTTATGTAATATACACCAGATTTCATGCATGAAAACCCACAGGCATCTCCAAGACTATTATCTGCTTTGAGATTAGAGACTAACTTTGTTTGCCCATCATAAATCTCAATAATAAGTTTTCCCTCATATCCATCGGCGTTACAAACGCTGAATTTATAAACCGTTCCCTTGTTACACACTACCGGGCTTCTTGCCGATGGTGGTGGTTTAACAGCACTTTGAGGCATTTTAAATTTAAAATCTTTCAAATAGGTAGCGTTGCCAATGCTCAGAGCACATGAATTAACCAATTCATCGCTTTGCGCAGCCAAAGGTGCGACTGATAAAAACATTCCGACAGCTATGAGTAATATTATATGCTTCATGGTATTTATCGTTTTCGGAATTTCTCTTAGGTTTTATTTACTTATTTTAAATTACAGAAGGGTTATAAATGTATGATTTCGTTTCTCACACTTTCAATTACTTCTATAATACTATCCAACGTCTCTTTTGGAACATCAACAAATGATGTTTCATTTTGGACATAAATTAACATGCCATCCATTTCTATTTCTTCGGGTTCTCCTTGAACAATCGTTTTTGTTATGCCATCAAACGAATCCAATATTCTTTTGTATTGTATGTACATATCATCAAATTGTTTCTTTTTACGGTAGGAACTTAATATTTCCACTAGATTCTCAACAATCGTTTTTTGTTCGCCTATTCGTTCAATTACCTCTTCGTTATCTCTAGCATTTTTTACAACCTGTGTCGCAATATACATGCCTTCTAACCATGTTCCACATATTATTAAGGCACTTATTTCTGACCGCCCTGTTTTTTGGAGGTGAGCGTCCATGTTGTTGAAACTAGAAACTGAAATATACATCAGTGAATCCAGATTCTCATTGTTTGTGGCTAGCCTTCGGATAGTATTAAAATCAAAAAATTGTTGTACGCGTAATTCTTCAGATAGTTTTCTAATCGCCCTCATGTTTGTCATTACAGGACCTGTTTTCTTATACATATTCAAATATCCCAAATCAGCACCAAAGATGCCAAGGTTTAGGGCGCGCTTGAAATCGGTATTGTATCGGTCAATTCCATCAATGCTTGTAATATAATTCTCATTAAAAGGAACTCCTGTTGCTTGCAAAAGTGCAGCCATTTCAACGGGAGACGATGAAATGTTTTGTAGTATTTGTAGCGTTTCTATTGAACTTTCATTGGTGTCAATAATGGTATCTAGTTCACTACCATCTTGCACAATCTCTGCAAATATGTCTTTATTTTTGTTTTGGGTAGAGGATCCGCATCCGCATCCATATCCCAAAATTCCAATGATAAGTGTAAAAAGGACAATTCGATTCATAATATCTTAAATTTACTTGTCTTCGATTGTTGTTTGTTTACGTTTAACGATTTTGCAAGGAGTAAACTTTTAGCCTAACAAATCCTTTCAGAGTCTAAATATAAGAATTATTTTTTTCTAAATCGAATAATAATTCTCGGAACTTTTATTTTTTTCCAACGCTTTGTTATTGGCTCAAATAATTTTCGCAAACTTATTTTTGGTGTATATTTCGATAGGGTCTTACTAACTTCTAAGTCTAACAGCTTTTTCAGCAGATCATAATACAGAGTAATGTATAAAAGTAGGGTCATAACCCAAACCACGGCAATGTTGAACCAATATGTGTCAAAAAAGGCTCCAAGGAAATGTTTGATAGGAGCATAGAAATGACTCCTAAAATCAAAAATATGATTTGGTTCGGGCACTCTAAATATTGGATCTCGTTGTTTAATTAATCTGCCTTCGGATTCAACAACTTGTTTCATGTAAATGTTTTTTACAATATCTCCCACGGCTTCATTATGATAATTATCTTGTTGGTTCAGATAAATTTGAGGGTCTCGTGCATCTAATGCGTATATGATTTTTTCCTTTGCATTTACTGCGGCTTGAATTTTCGATTCGTAAAATAGGGCTATTTTATCTAAATACTTAAGCGTGCTATCTGCAATGTTGCCATCAAATTCATCAATTGTTAATTTATCAAGATAATCGAAACTTATTTCTTTATTTCTTTTTAGTTCTTGTGCTATTTCGTTTTTTATAAGTTCCAAGGTCTTTGCGGTTTTTTCTAATCGGTCTTCGTTTTTAGAAAGTACCCCATTTATAGATTCATCAATGCGCTGCCTGATTTCGGCGGTCCATTTTGTTCCTTGAATATCACTTATGCTTATAATTTTCTCTAAATCGTAAAAATATTTCTCAAATTCATTATCCTTAAATTGTTTAACCATTAATCCTTCGTAACACCATCGGGTGGCAATTGATTCGGCTATTAATGGAACTTTATCAACACTTCCAATAGTTCGGTTTAACTTGTCGAAACTAAACATCGCACCGCCAAGAGCCATTTGAGGAATCATTAAAAGCGGAATCATTATATAAATAGTTACAGCAGAGTTGAAAGCCGACGATATATTCAGTCCCAACATATTGGCAAAAGCTGCAATTGACCATAATGATATAAAGTATTCGAGATTTAGTCCTCTAATATCCAGAATGCTATTTGCAACTAAAACGAATAGTAGGGATTGAATTGCCGATATGACAAATAAAATTAGAATCTTACTTATTAAATAACTGGATCGCGATAGGTTAAGAAATGCTTCGCGTTTTAGAATTTTCCGATCTTTAAAGATTTCCTCGGCACTCACCATAAATCCTAAGAACAAAGCTACAATAAGACTCATGAATATGTATGGGGGGATATTTCCGTTGGCTCTGAAAATGTAGGTGTCCGAATCGGGTTCAATATATCGTATTATTCCCGCCAATATAAACCCAAGCAGTGGTGCCTCAAGTAAGTTTAATAGGATATATTGCTTATCGCTGATTTTCGATAAGAAATCACGGATCGAATATATTTTAAATTGGGAAAACCAATTAGGAATATTTAAGCCCTTTGGAGGATCATCATTTACGTCTTCTATTCGCTCAGGTTGTGGTCGGTTGTCGTAAAATTCTTTCCATTTTGTTGGCGAAACTTTTCTTTCTCCGGTGTATCTTCCAAATTCATCGACTACTTGAGCGTCAATAACATTAAAAATTAATTCTGGATTTACGTTCCCACACGTAGTACACTCTCCCGCTTCTGCGTTAATTTGATTGTCTAGCTTTTTAAAATAGGGAACCGCTTCAACGGGGTTTCCGTAGTATATTAAATACCCTCCTGTATCCAAAATTAACATTTTGTCAAACATTTTGTATATGTCTGAAGAAGGCTGGTGGATTACAACAAAGATTAGTTTTCCTTTTAGTGCCAATTCTCTTAAAAGGTCCATTACGTTTTCAGAGTCTCTTGATGATAAACCTGACGTTGGTTCATCTACAAAAAGAATGGATGGTTCTCTAATGAGTTCAAGAGCAATGTTTAAACGTTTTCGTTGACCACCACTAATAACTTTATTCAGTGGGGAACCAACTTTAAGGTCTTTTCTTTCAAGCAATCCTAGGCTACTCAACGTTTTTATAACAAGAGTGTCGATCTCTTCATTTGTAAGATCTTTAAAGCAAAGTTTTGCGTTGTAGTATAGATTTTCATAAACAGTAAGTTCGCTAATGAGCAGGTCGTCTTGGGGTATAAACCCAATTGCACCTTCCAGTTTTTCGCTTTCCGTATGGAGATCTATTCCATTTATCTTGACGGATCCTGAATATGGAGTTTGAAGACCGGTTAAAAGGTTTAGTAGCGTAGTTTTTCCTGCTCCACTAGCTCCCATAATTCCTACTAATCGGCCTTGTTCTTCTGATATGTTAATGTCGCGAAGTCCGATAGCTCCATTTGGGAAACGAAATTCAACGTTGTCAACATTATAGGTAATGTGTGCTGACGTAGTATCTGCAAGGAAATGAGCAATTACGTCTGAATAGTATATCGGTTTACTTTTTGGTAAACGTATGGAGCTACCATTGGCAAAAAGGTAAATTGACCTACTGTTTACGGGTAATCCATTTAAAATTATATCTGCCGATCCGGAATATCGGAGAAAGTATAATTCCACACTTTTAATTTGTAGGATTAAGATATCTCCATCAAGATCGTCTGTTTTGATATGTTTACATTCGTCGCTTTCTAGTTCTGAACGACTGTTGATTCTTAAAATATTAGGATCAGATATTTTTTCAGGACTCTCGATTACAAATAGCTCAGTGCTTTTAAATTCCTCAGAGGTTATATTAAAAACTTCTGCAACCGTATTAATAATGGCCATCCGTTGTTCTGTGAATTTCCGATCGGTGTTAACCAATTCATATAAACGAACAAGAACAACTACCTTCTGTTTTTGGGTCAGTCGCTTGTTAATTTTTTTACAAATTCCAAGTATTTTAACGGAGTCCTTAACAGAGGTTAATTTCCCAGTCTCCTTTTTATCGGGATTGTTGGGGTCAATTTCTGCATGTTGATAAAATAACGCAAGATATTCAGTAACAGTCTCGTGGCTTAATTGAGATGTTAGGAATTTGCGAACAAATTCTATTTCATTATCTCCAACCCCATCGTCTTGTTTTGCGACTAGGGCAAATAATTGCATTAATGCTTTGAGAATCTCTTCACTCATATCATTACATTTCTATCACATAAAAAATGGAAATTAATCCATTGAATAGCTAACTTGTTCAAACGGGACTTCAACAATATCAGCATATTCTTCTCCAGCTTCTTCCATATCTTCGTCGTCATCCGGAAAATGCCATCGAATTAGTACATCGTTTCCTGCTTCGAATATCTCTTCTAATTTTAAAAGGATGTCGAGTAGTAATTTTGATGATGCTGTATTGAAATACACAAGTTTAAAATTGAAAACCGTTTTATCGTTTGGCCCTTCTGCATAGCGGTCAAGCCAATCAAGAATAGGTTCATAGAATGCAGCTACATCTTCGGGCAACGAACGTCCTGATATTTCAAAAAGGTCGTTGTTTGCGTCAAGGGTTACACTTGGCGTATCGTCTGTTCCAATGATTTTTATTACTTCCATGGTTTATTGTGGTTGTTAATTGTTTCTAGAAATTTGAGTTGAAAATACAAAGAACGAGTATTCATCATTAATCGACAAAAAATGGTAGTACAGTTTACTGCCTGTCTTTTTTGCAATATCTATAAATCCAAGACCTGCCCCACCTTTGTTTGATAATCGACCTTCTTTTATTCTTTGCTTATAGAGTGTTTTTAAACCTTCTTTGTCAAGAAGGTTAATGCTGTCGAGCATTTCCGTCATTACGGGGACTTTGTCCTTCAAGAGAACGTTCCCTGTTGTTACATTGTAGTTCTCACTACCTTTACTGAGTAGAAATATTCCAGTTCCATCTTTGTGCTGAGAAACGGTTTCTGCTCCAATTACTTCGGCGTGTTTGCTGATGTTTTGCAAACACTCAACCATTACATGGAAAACCTTTTTTTGTGTCGAAGGATCTTCCATTTGAGATTCCATGTTGGCTTCTGTTAATGAAGTGAATGCCTTGGTAATTTGGTGAGTGACATCCCCTTCATAAACTAAAGCAACCTGATGATCGCGCATAGTTTTATAAAAACTATATACGAACTCTAGAAACTCTTTTACGTCTATTTTACCATCCATAACAGTTGCTGTTTATATTCATTACATTAGCTTTTTTCTAAAATTCTATTCCAATTAATAAAACATCATCAATTTGTTTATTCTCCCCTTTCCATTGTAAGAAATCTCTATTGAAATGGTTCAAATATTGAGTCATGCTATTATTTGAATTTGTAAGTATTGCTTCACGTACTCGTTTAGCCTGATATTTATAATTGTTAGGACCACCAATTTGATCCGGCAAACCATCGGAAAAGAAAAAGATTTTGTCTCCCGGAAGGATTTTAATTTCATGATTTGTGAAATCTTCCTCCTGTTTCTTTCCTAAAGGAATTCCTCCAATGGCCTTTCTATTTCCTTTGAATTCCTCTAATTTTCCATCTCTAAGTAAATAGAGTGGGCGGTGTGCTCCTGCATATTGAACTTTAAATGTTTTAAGGTCAATTTTACAAAAAGCAATATCCATACCATCTCTAGCATTGGCTCCTTCTAAATCTTGTTTCAATGCCGTTCTTACTCCTTGGTGAAATTGATCCAATATCTCTCCTGCATTTAGCACGGTGTCATGATCAACCACGTTGTTTAATATGAAATAACCAACAAAGGAGAGCAACGCTCCTGGAACGCCGTGTCCAGTACAATCCACGGCAGCAATGTATATAACATTCTCTTTAACGAAAAACCAGGGGAAATCACCGCTTACTACATCTCGGGGTTTATAATAAATAAACGATTTAGGTAAATATTCTTGTACCAGTCTCGAGTCGGGTAGGAGTGCTTTTTGAATCCTTTCTGCATAGTTGATGCTTTCAGTAATGTTTTTATTTTTTTCCTTTATTTCGTTCTCGATCTTTTTCTGTTCTGTAATGTCGTGTGCAACAATCAGTACCGTTTCCAGCTCTTTCTCTTCGTTATATTCAGGAATTGCGTTGACTTGCATTATTCGGTCTCCAAAGTTTGTTGGAAACACCGTTTCGTAATTTTGTTTTTGTGAGGCTTTGCCTATATCTACGAGTGTTTTAATGAAGAAATCTTTTATTAAATCATTGAAGTCAACCTGATCAAGAGTCTTTCCAACAATGGTTTTATTGTCAATTCCTGTAAAAATCTTTACAATTGGGTTTGCATAAAAGAATTGTCCCGCTAAATTGAGACGCATAATCATATCTGGAGAATTTTCTGAAAGAGCCTGCATTTTACTCTTCATTCGCTCCTCTTTTTCAGCCCTCTTGCGTTCTGTTACGTCCTGTGAATTTATTATTATTCCCTGTATTGCTGGGTCGTGCAACAAGTTTCTACCTACGGTTTCAACATAAATTTTACGACCATCTTTCCGCATGTAGGTATATTGAATTATTTGCGATGTTTTTGGATCATTTAAAATGGCCTGAAACATTGATTTGAAATCCGTATTTCCTTTGGCGGTTAAACGATCAAGGTCTTTGCCATCAATCATTTCTTCGGGAGTAAAACCATATATATTTGCCACCGATGGCGAAATATAGGTCAGGTGTAGTCCCTCGTCATAGATTGAAATAACCTCCGATGCATTTTCTAGTAGTGAGTGTATTTTCTTTTGAGAGTTCTCAACGGCTTGAATTTGTTGTTCCAGTTTTGTATTTGTCCTTTCGAGCTCTTCGTGTGTTGCTCGCATTTCTTCTGCATTCTGCCTAAGCTCTTCTTCGTTTTCGCGCAATTCTTCGGTCATGTTCTGAGCATCGTGTAAGAGTCGCTCAGTTTTTGAATTGACTTTTAAATTAAATAACGTTCGTGCTATAATATCACTTAACTCTTCGAGAAATTGGATGGTTAGTGGTGAAAAATCCTTGCTTAAGGATGCAAACTCAATGATTCCTTGTAGTTTCTCGTCCGTAATAAGTGGAACTATAAGAATACTGTTGGGCTTTTGATCTTTTAAAAGTCCACTCGATATTGAAACGTAATCATCGGGAATTTCTTTTAGATAGATGGTGGACATTTCGAATGCTGTTTGACCGATTAGTCCCTCTCCAATACTAAATTGTTGGTCGAGTAGTTTTTTTCTATTGTAGGCGTATGTTGCTACATTGGTAATCGACTTTTCATCTTCGTCATAAATATAAAAAGCACCTTGTGTTACTTTAATGTACTCAATTAACGATACCAGTGTTTCATAGGCCAGTTTCTTGATGTCATTATGCATCCGAAGAATATCTGAGACTCGATCTTTTCCCGCAGCAATCCATCCTTGGTCTGTTTCTTTCTTTGCTGTTGACAGAAGATTGTTGCGCATCAAAACCAGTGATTTTCCTAGTACGTCTTTATCATCGATGTTTGCGTCATCTATTTGAAAGTTCCCTTCTCCAATATTGGCGGCAATTTTAATGTTTCTATTAATTATAGTCTCTTTTTGTCTAATATTATCTTGGAAATGAGTTTCGTTTAGAGTGAACATTTTTTCAATGAAAAAGCCACCAAATCCCATTATGATGGGAATTATATCAATAATTATAATCAACGGATTATCTATATGCATTTGCACTAAACCATAAATAGATATTTCATGGTTGTTTAATATGAACTCTATGATCCAAGCAAAAAGCGGGAATAACATTCCAATTACAATAATACCGGTAGGCGTTCCAGATTCGGAACCACTACCAAGAAGTATTTCTCGTAATCGTTTTGTCTTTTTGTAATTCAGTTTCATATGTTGTTTCTTAACATTCTTTCAATGGATTTTTCAACTCTATTGAACGTATATATATATCAATTTTATTTGTTTTACAAATCTACTCTATTTTTCGAAATGGTTTGACAGGTTATTAAGTATTTTTTCAAGCTGACGTAGTGCTGTGGGTTCTATTTTGTTAAATAAAGCTAATTCAGCAATGGCAATTGTATGATTATTTGATATTATGGGTATTATTAATAAATATTTTGGTTCTCTATGGCCTAAACCTGAAACAATTTTTCGATAATTTCTAGGAAGGTCTTCTACAACCATTGTTTTTGTGTCTCGTGCAACTTGTCCGTTTAGGCCTTCTCCAATTTTAAAGGGAGCTGGTTGCTCTTGACCGTAAAATGCGTAATCTGCAATGGGTTCAAAGTGTTCAGTCTCTTTCGAGTATTTATATATTAAACCCTGCACGATTTCTAACTCTTTTGCTATTCTTGACAAAAATGTTTTTGAAAGTTCAACAGCATCGGCACATTGTGCAAATTGTTCTATCAGGGAGTCGAAATGATTTTTGTTTTGCTGTGATTGTTCTTCGGAGGTTTCTTTCTCTTGATTAATAACTTGGTCTATGGTTATATTTTCAGGTTTATACTTCTCCTTTATTGTTTTTATTTCGGTTACCGAATTTTTATATATTTTCTTTCCGATCCGATACAATAAAAATATATTAATTATTATACCTATAAGTATGGCTAATAGGATATTGTAATCGATATTTTTAAAGCGTGCTACAAATATTGCCGATACTGTTAATAGCAGTGCTATTAGAGTAAGGTAGGACAATTGTCTTCTATATTTCTTTATCTCGTTCATAACTTTAGTTTATCCAATTTTGTTAAGAAAACGGATAATTTCCGTTGTTGAAAATATATGATCAACTTGTGTTGTTTGTAAGCAAGCGTTTGTCATGGTTGCAACCTGACATTCTGCCGGATCTTGTATTATTGTAAGTCCTCCGTTATCTTTCACTTTTTTTAAACCTATAGCCCCATCTTTGTTTGCTCCCGAAAGAATGATTCCTACTAATTTCCTTTTATAGTTGTATGCCGATGACATAAATGAAAGATCAATGGATGGACGGCTATGGTTTACAGGTTCTTCGGTTGATAATGAAAATTTGTTGCCCAGTTCAATATACATATGATAATTAGCGGGGGCTAAATAAATAACGCCAGGTTTTATTGGATCTTTGTCATTTGGTTCAAAAATTGGCAAAGCAGATTTTATACTTAGCGCTTCCACAAATCCGGATCGGACATGTTTCAGTCTATGTAAACATAGGAATATTGGAAGAGAGTAGTTTTTTGGAAGTGACGAAATTATTCGAGTCACTATTTGGAAACTACCCGCACTGCCTCCTATCATAACTGCCTTATAATCAACCATTATGCTGTCCTCTTTTTGTAAATTTTCTCCACTGAATTTAGGGTTAACAATTTTCTGGCGAAGGGCCCTGTTTCGATGTTCTCTCTGGAACCAACACAAAGAATTCCTCCTGTTAATAAACTATCAAATAGCTTTTGTCCTATTTTATCTTGCAATGTAGCATTGCAATATATCATTTTATTACGATATAATATAAGATGTTGTCCTGTTAATGGACTGTCTTGTAAGTAGCTGTATTTTTTAAACTCAATATTTTCAACGAGTTCAGAATTCATAATTGCTTTATTGCTTTCTATACTATAGTAGTCTGACAACTCAAAACTACCAGAAAATCGTTTGTGATTTGCCTCGGAATTTTCCATTTTTCTTATGTCGTAGATTGCGCCGTTTTTTATTGCATCAAGGCGCAACTGACTTAAACTGGAAACAATTATTTTTGTCTTATTTAAAAATCCGGATTCTTTTAGGAGTATTACGAAACTGTAAACATCGTCGCCACTTGTGACCCCGGGTATGTGTACGTTTATTTTTCCATATGTTTTAAATAAGTTTGGAAGATGGACATCTCTTAAATCCCTCCAAAATGAGGGGTCACGGAACATTTCTGTTGTGTCAATCATTCCTTCTGACAAATACTTGCCAAATAATTGGGCATCGTTTTCAAGACGATGAATAAAATCAACAATAGAGGAGTAGTTGTGATCATTCATTACTTTTAAGACACGACGTTTGAAGGCAGTTAATGCTAAACTGCTGAAATCAATCGAATAGGCGTCATTAATCGCTGCTATGATTTTTTTGGTATCAACTATGCCAATGTCATTTATCATTCTTATGTAAGGTCTCTTTTAGTTAGTACGATTTCTTCTTATAAATGCCTTTTGTTCTCTCAAAATTATTG
>JAQVXQ010000251.1 GCA_028709085.1 Salinivirgaceae bacterium
ATTCACGGTTTGACTTGTAATTCCTGTTAATGAACCGTTTGCTCCAGCTGCATAAGTGAGTGAATATGTGTCGATTGCAAATTGTGCGGTTACGTTGATATTTTCAGTTACCGCCATATCTGTCCGTGGATTGTCAATTACATCATCGCTCCATTTCGTAAAGTGATAATTTGCGTTTGGCACAGCTTCGACAGCGGTTCCATTTGCTCCATGATTCACGGTTTGACTTGTAATTCCTGTTAATGAACCGTTTGCTCCTGCTGTATAAGTGAGTGTATAATATTCAATTAACGTAACTGTCACCGTCACCGGTTGCGCTGGCATCGAAAACGAATACTGCACTCCTTCAGTTACTTGCGTGGTGGCGATTACATCGGAATTAGCTCCCACAATAGCAATGGATACAAAACTTTGTCCAGCTTGGATGCTTGCAATGTTGATGTTGATGGTTTCTCCAACGGCAGCAATTGCTAAATTAGACGTTACATTGGCAGTTCCGCCTACAACATCAGCAATGGTAATCGTATTTTTAAAATTGGTATTAATAGTAACGGCTTGCCTAGGCATTAGGAACATGTATTCTTCCCCAGCCGTTATAGTTTGTAAAGGAACGGAGGAGAGATCTTCTGCCGTTACGTTCATTGAATTGAATATTGTGCCGGAATATGCGTTTGCAATGTTTACAGCAACATATTTTTTAAAGGTGGCACTGGTTGCAGGGCTTGTTGTAATTGTGGTAGTATTGCTGCCCACAGGTTCATTTATAGTAATCGCGTATGGTGTTGTAAAGTCTTGCGCTGAAGACCATTTGAAATCATCGAAATATATTTCGCCGTTTGAATCGAGACGTACAATTTCAATCAGAATATCATCGTTTCCATTTGCAATGCTGTTTTTATAAATGTAAGGGGTAGCAGTTCCGATATGGCTCATGGTAATTCTTTGTGGAAAATCGGTCCAACTTGATCCATTGTTGAGGGAGTATCGAACTTTAAACTCTGCTATAGTGGCATTGGCTAATGGATTTCGTATTTTAAACCTAAAATTACCAACTCCTCCTGAGGCAATTTTTATTCTTAGGTATGTTCCGTAGTCGAACTGAAAAGAGACCTCATTCCCATTCACCTGTTTAATTTGGTGTCCGATAACTTCTACATTCTGTTCCGTATCAATATAACTATGATTGCCCCAATATTCCAAGCCAGGGCCACCATTTATCCAATATGCGGCGGTGTTGAAATTAATAATATTCAGGTTGTCTTCGGCAGTAAAAAAGACAGTTTCTATATCAGTTGTATTTCCATAAGTATCTTCAACACTTTGAAATGTTACCTTGTGTAAGATAGAATTTGCTAACGTCGAATTTGGTGTAGCTGTAATCGTGTCTTTCGTTGCGTTTATTATTGCAGTGAACGCAATACTTTGATCATTTTCGTCTTTTAGGGTTAACAGACTTGGAATAAGTCCATTAGTTATTTCTGCTCCCCCAATATTAACTACTCCGCGATTAAATGCAATCTTGATTTTTGCGTCTTCCGGAACATTGAAAGATCCATTTGTAGGGGAACATACAATGGATAGATCATCGTTTGTTGTGAACGAGCTGTTTTTTATTACAGTGGCATTTCCAAATGTGTCTGCCACCGGGTTTATGGTTAATATATATGAAGTTTCCGGAGAGAGATTTTGCGAAGGAGTAATTGTAATAACTGTTTTCCCTGCGTTTATTGTTGCGGAAAATGGAATGTCTATCGCTCCATTCTTTAATGCGATCAGATTATCTAAGTCGCTGTTTTCAATCGGATTTCCATCGGTTTTTACAAGGGCTTCGTTGGATGTAATTGTTAGCAGACTGTTTTGCGCCACATTTGTAGCACCATTCGTGGGAGAGAAGCTTAGTAATGGGGCTGTATTATCCTCGGTTGTAAAAGAGGTACTTTGTATAGCACTTGTATTGCCACTCACATCTTTTACTGCTCCAACGCTTAATGTAAAGTTCGTTTCTCCGGTTAATTCCGATGTTGGGGTTACTGTAATTACTGTTTTTGCAGCATTTATGGTTGCTGTGAAAGCCACATTGAAGGTTATGAGTGATGCCAAGTCACTGTTGATTAATTGTGTATTGTCTATTTTTTTTACGGGTTCATTAAACGTAATTATTGGAATTATTGTAGTCGAAACACCTGTAGAACCGGTGGTTGGAGCGAATGTTGCTACTGGAGCCAATACGTCGGGGGCACCCACAGCAATAGTTCTAAAAGCACTGGTTGTCAATGGTGTTACATTTCCAACCGAATCTTCCACATTGTTGAGAGTAATGGTGTATTCAATGTCGTTGTCAAGCGACACATCGGGTATAATGGTAATTAAATCCATTGCCCCATTTATGGTGGCCGTGTAACTGACAGAAGAAATTCCTTCAAATGTTATAATGTCAGCCATATTGAGATCGGTAAGGATTGTTCCATCGTTTTTGTAAATGGGCTCGTCAAATGATATCGTTGGATTAATGGTTATAGCTACATCGGTAGCTCCATTTGCTGGATTTATAGTTGCT
>JAQVXQ010000108.1 GCA_028709085.1 Salinivirgaceae bacterium
AAATTCAGTGATAAAAATTGGATTTGATAGTAAACTGGTGTCCGAAATGGCAAATTGAATTAAAAAACAGCTGTCGTTTTGGTTTAAAAATAGATCAAGTGAATCAGACTTCTCGGTAAACCCGGTACGGTAAATTAGATTCGCAATACCCATCGCCTCTTCTTTATCGATATGTGAAGGATAGTGTAATTTTATGGTTTTGTTAATAAATTGAATGTGGTTTATATATGCTGGAAATAGTTTGCTATTGTGGGATACGACAATGGTGGCAACTGTGAGTATAAAGCCAATGGTGGAGAGGAAAAGTTTACTTTGTGTTAAATTGCTGTAAGTCAGGTGTGTTTTCAGGTAAACTTGAAGAGTTTGGGTAATGAAAAAATTGACAAGGGGGAGGAGAATAATCCATCCTGTGGTGTAAATTTCGTAGGGAATAAAAAGGAGCAAGCAGTGTGCTACTACAGCTATTGTCCAGTTTAACGCAAAGGTTATTTTGGTGTTTTTCTTGAGAAGAATGGTGAATAAAAATGCGATCACTAAAGGTCCGCCAATGGCACCCGTCAGGGATATTTTTGTGGAATCGGAGAATTTATTGTTGAATAACAAAGATATATTTGGTTATTTTATTCCGAACATGTCATCGATAATCTGAATATCTTCGGGAGAGATTTTTTGTGTAATATTTAGAATTCGTCTGATAACCATTGTTCTCGCTGTCATTTCAAGTACTTCGAGTCGATCGAATGCCTGCAACATTGATTCGCCCATGGTAATTACGCCGTGATGTTGCATGATTACCACATTGGATTTCAGTGCTTTATTGGAAACAACTTCGGCTAGTTCTTTCGTTCCCATGGTGCAATACGGCGCAAATTGAGGGTTGCCAAGTACCGCTCGGGCTTCTCCAGCAATATCGGTTTCAATAAGACTCTCCTCAGCGGCCAACGTGCTGGCGGTGAATGGGTGTGCGTGTACAATTGATTTTATATCGGGACGTTTTCTATAAATCTCTAAGTGCATCTCCGATTCCATACTTGGTTTTAATGCCGGAGTTCGGTTTTTGCCGTCGATGGTCAAGATGCCAATTTCACGATGCTTGATTTTGCCTTTGTCGGTTTGCGATGGCGTTATAAAAACAAGATCGTTTACACGCATGCTTACATTGCCACCACTGGTTGTTGTGAGACCTCGGTTGTATAGGCGTTGCATGGTTTCGGCAACTATTGTACGGTGTTTTTTATGTTGGATAAACATTAGAAAAGTGATTTTATTTCTTCAATTGTGGGTTTTATAATTCCCTTATTGGTGATAATTCCGGTGATTAATTCTGCGGGTGTAACATCGAATGCCGGATTTTTAGCACTGCTCCCCGGCGCACAGGTCATAATTGTATGAAAATCACCCTGTTTATCAGGACCATTGGAGTATAAAACCTCATCGTGGCTTCGCTCTTCAATGGGAATATCTTTTCCTGTTTTGGTGTTCATATCAATGGTGGAACAGGGTGCTGCTATATAAAATGGTACATTGTAGTATTTCGCTGCAATGGCTTTTTCGAGGGTTCCAATTTTGTTTGCTGTGTCGCCATTGGCGGCAATTCGGTCAGCACCAACAATCATCATATCAACCATTCCTTTCGACATGTAATGTGCTCCGGCATTGTCGGGGATAATATCAAACGGTACATTTTCGTTGACCATTTCCCAAGCGGTTAAGCGTGCACCTTGACTTCTAGGGCGGGTTTCGTCAACCCAAACATGGATTTTCTTTCCACTTCGGTTTGCTAAATAGATGGGCGACAATGCGCTTCCATAATCCACAAATCCCAGCCAGCCAGCATTACAATGGGTCTCGATCCGATATCCATCCTTAATTAATGTGTTGCCAAATTCGCCTATTTTCTTTCCGTCGTCCACATTCTCTTGTGCCAACCGTTGTGCCTCTTCAAACGCTTTTTCTGGTGATTTACAGGCTGCTTCATAAACCTTTTCTACAACAAAAAACAGATTGTAGGCTGTTGGTCGGGTGGCTTCAATCTCTTTTCGAGCATGATCAATAAACGCTTGGTATGTCTCTTTAGGGGCTTCGAGTGCTGCTTGTGCCATTGCAAACCCTGCTGTAGCGCCAATGGCTCCTGCACCTCGGGTTATCATGTCCCGAATGGTCATGCACGAGGTTTGATAGTTGGGTGATTCGAAAATCCGGAATTGAAAGGGCAATAAATTCTGCTCTATCATATAAACCGTACGTCCTTCCATCCAAACGGTAAGATAATGTTTCCCTTTAACCAGCATGCCTAAAGATTTTAATGGTTTGTTTATTAAATAAAACAAACACAGAAACGAATAAAAACCAATCGTGCTTTTATTATTTGTTCTGTGGTTGCTTGTTTATTATTTATTAGCGTTTTCGATTCTGTGAACTGGCATTTGCAATGCGAATTTAGGAAATCGAATTTTGCTGTATGTCGTGTGGTGGATTTTAACTTATCCACCCTTTTTACTTGTTAAACTACATAACGATTTGTAAGAATGTATGTTAATAATCCTACGATTATTAATAATCCGCCAACCCATAATCCGGTGTTCGATTGAACGGTGGTGTATGATGTGTAGGCTACAATAAATAGTCCAACAAGAAGAATTAATAATCCACTGTTTTTAATGAGCGCTTTCATAAATGAATGTTTAATTGTTATTTTGTTTGTTTGCTATAATTTCGGGAAATTATTGCCCCGAAAAATCGGCTAAAGATAGCAAAAGTTTGATAAAGGTGCGGTTATACAATTAGGTTTTTTATTCTATCGATTTGTTTTTGCTTGTTTACTTCTCGTAATTTATTTGCTGTGTCGGTAAAATATTGATGGTTGGATATGAATTTTACCTGTATTTTATTCCAAGTGTTTATATCAGCAATCTTGTCTTGTGCTTTAAGTTCCTTGTAAAGTGTATTTGATACTGGAATAAAATCGGAACGTCCCAAGTAGTCAAGATCCGCATCGCACATAATTCGTTCAAGTAGGGTTTTGGGTTGTGGAGGCAGTTTGGTGGCCATTATTAATTCGCAAATTCGTTCAATTTGTTTAGCGTTGTATTTATAGTTTGGCAATATCTCTTTTGCCAATCCCACACCAAGTTCCTCGTGGTTGTCGTATCCTATGATGTGTCCACTGTCGTGAAAAAGTCCCGCTGTTTTCAGAAGCAACATTTCGTCGTCGTCAACTCCTTCGCCAATACCTATTAATTCTACTTGCGATACCACGTCAATGGTGTGCTTGTAGTTGTGATAAAAGAGATATGAGGGGAGTTCTCGTTCTAATTTGTCGAGAATAATTTCCTGTAAATCACTAAATTGGCGCAGTAGGTATCGAGTGAAAAAGACATCGTTTGGTATTATCTGAGAGTTATCGGCCGAGAATTCTTTTTTTAGCCCTTTAACGTTATACATTTCAATATCGCCTTGATATTTTACCGGCATTTTTCCGAAATATTCGCATTCAAAGTATTCTCGAATCATTTCGTAGGTCATGATTGAAACATTGATATTCCCATTATCGCTGGCGGCTTGCATTCTACTGGCAATATTGACCGATTCGCCCTTGATGGTATAAGAGATTTTTTTCTTGCCCATGGTTGTGGCAGTTACCGGACCCGTGTGCATTCCAATTTTAACTTCCCAAATCTGTTTGTTGTGTTCCTTTCTATTTTTTTGTGTTTCGTAGAGCATATGTCTCATCTCTAAGGCAGCAAGAACTACGTCAATGGGATTTGTTATGTTTTTTATGGGAACTCCACCAGCACACATATATGAATCGCCGATGGTTTTCATGCGGGCAATATTATATTTCTTTGTTATTTCGTCAAACTGGAAAAAGAGGTTGTCGAGTTCGTCAATAATATCATGGGAGTTCGACTCTTCGTAAACTTTAGCAAACCCTTGAATGTCAGCAAACAATACGGTTGCCATTCGGAATCGTAAGGTTTTATCGGCTTCGTTAATCGATCCTTCTACGGCTCCCTTTTGTTGTAAACGCTCAATCTTGTTTTTCAACGTATCGTTGTCTGCCAGAAGAGTATCATAATTTTCCTGCGCCTTTTTTAGTTGACGCCCAAGATCTTTATTTTCAGCCATTAAGCGAGCAATCCGTTTCACTAATTCGCCGTTATGTGTATTCTCATTCATTGCGGATAGATTAGGTGTTTGATTGTTGATTGTGTGCTATAAAGAATAATATACTAATTTACAGGTTTTTTACAGAATATAATCTTTTCGTCGGGTAAAAGAGCGTATTTGTTTACCAATTGTTGATCTAGTTTGTGATAATAGTCAATTACTGTAACCTCAAATCCTACGCTTCGCAAACGATCGGGATAATCCGACCCATAATAACGAACATGGTCTCTTTGACCAAACAACCGTTCCCTTTCTTTAGGGTCTGTTATTGTTGGATCTTCTATGGTTTCTTGATCCCATTTTATGGGAACCATAAATATTCCCCATCCTCCCGGTTTTAAGACGCGTAGGAATTCGCTCATTGCTTTTTTGTCATCGTCGATATGTTCAAAAACGTGATTACACATTGTAGCGTCGAATGTGTTTTCGGAAAACGGCATTTCGCGAACGTCTAATTTTACATCGGCCCATGGTGATTCTAAATCACCAGTTACATAGCTTAGGTTTTTAAGTTTCTTGAATTTCTTTAGAAAACAGAATTCAGGGGCAATATGTAGAAATTTTAAGGGAGCTTCAAAAAATGATGTTTCGTTTTGCAGATAGAGCCAAATTACTCTATGACGCTCCAAAGATCCCGAATTGGGAGCTAACGCATTTTTTCGCACCACTTGTCGTCCGTAAGGAAGCATTTTGCGGTACGATGTTTTGCTTATGGGGTCATAGAAATTGTTTCCACGATAAAATATCCCTATAATTTTAAGGAAAAACATGGCAAATCGTTGCATAATATGGCGTGGAACAAAACGGGTAATACATTGAATGATATATTGCATGGGCAGATTTTAGTTTGAAGTTGATTGGAGTTATTTGTAATTGTGTGGTAATTTGTTTGTTCTATTGCTCATTGATTGAAACAAAAAGCCCTACAAAAGTAGTGAAACGGAATTAACAAAAAAAGAAAAGTGCCATATCAAATTTCCCAAATGTCAATTTTAGACACTTAATTGATGGACTATTTCTGATACTAACCCTTATTTTGGAAAGTTGTTTTCGACGGGTGGCAATGAATTTAACTTATTTTCGTTGAATAAGTCCAACATGCCGAACGTTTTTACTAATTTTGAGCCCAGAAAAGGCATTTGTAAATCTATATAGCTTAAATATATGATATTTGTAAAGAGTAATTCCTCTAATTTGGCTCGAATCGTTTTGATTCTATTTTCATTGTTGATTTTGACGAGCATCGATATCTCTGCACAGAGCATAAAAAAAGATAAGCTGACATTGGTGTCGGTTTCAGCATCCGCTGGATATACCTTTCCAATGGGAGATTTGGGCGATCGTTTTAAGAATTTTGGACAATTGGGCCCTACTTTTTTAATTAAATTTAAGAACAATCTGTTTTTATCTGCCGAGGGAGTTGTTCTTTTTGGACAGGGCTATAAAGGAGAGGATCCGTTAGCTTTAATCTTAAACGAAAATGGCACCATTACTAATATGTATGGCGATTTGGCGGCTGTTTCACGAGGAATGCGAGGAATGCAAATCCAGATTAAAACAGGATATATATTTTCAAATTTTGCGCACAATCCCAATTCCGGAATAACTGTAGCTGCCGGAGCAGGGTTCTTTCAATCGAAATTCTGGATCGATCAACGTGGAAATAATGCACCTCAGGTGATGGGCGATTATCCCAAAGGATATGATAAAATGTCCAACGGATTTGCCATAACTCAGTTTCTTGGATACACCTATTATCACAACAAAAACTTTTGGAACTTCTACGCTGGCATTGAATTTACAGAGGCTTGGACAGCCGATCGGCGCGACTGGGATTTTGCGCTAATGCGTAAAAATGATCGCTCATATATGGACATATCCACAACCATAAAAGCGGGCTGGATCATTACCTTTATAAAACGCGAAGCCGAGGATATTTACTATTATTAATTCGATATGAGGTTTATATATACTTTTGTTATACGCTTTTATAATTTGTTAATTAAAATAGGTTCTGTTCGGCTACCGAAGGCAAAACAATGGGTTCAAGGACGACAAAAGTGGCGTGAGAAACTGACTAGCGCTTTACAGGAAAATACAAATCCTGTGGTTTGGATCCACTGTTCAAGTTTGGGCGAATTTGAACAAGGACGACCTGTAATTGAGGAGATTAAGGCAAAACAACCGAATGTTTTTATTCTATTAACCTTTTTTTCGCCATCGGGATACGAGATCCGAAAGAATTATCCACAGGCCGATTTTATCAGTTATCTGCCCCTCGATACGCCCAAAAATGCAAAAGATTTTCTCCGAATTGCCAATCCATCGGTGGCAATTTTTGTTAAATACGAATTTTGGTATAACTATTTGAATCAATTAAGACAAAATAAAATCCCCTTTTGGCTGATTTCCGGAATATTTAGGAAAAAGCAACATTTCTTTGCCTTTTGGGGCGGATGGTTTCGGAAACATCTCCACTTTTTTGATCATCTGTATGTTCAAAATCAGGAGTCGGGAGATTTGTTGAAATCAATTCATATCCAGCATTATACGGTAGCCGGCGATACTCGTTTTGATCGAGTAAAGCAGATTGCATTGCAAGCAAAAGTGATTCCCGAAGCAGAACGATTTGTGGCAAATCGATTTGTTTTTGTGGCTGGAAGCAGCTGGCCGGCCGATGAAGATTTAATTGCCACCTATATAAATCAAACCACCAGCAAGGAGTGCTTTATAATTGCACCGCACGAAATTCATAAAGAGCACATTGATCAGATTGTCTCAAAACTTGAAAAACCACACATACTTTTTTCTCAAATCGACGATACAACCAACTTAACCTTGTTCGATGTCTTAATTGTTGATAACATCGGAATGTTGTCGGCTCTTTATCGATATGCAAACGTAGTGATGATTGGTGGTGGCTTTGGTAAGGGCATTCATAATATATTGGAACCTGCAGTTTATGGGGTTCCAATCCTAATTGGACCCAAATTTCAGAAATTTCGCGAAGCTGTCGATCTCATTGAACGAAATACTGTTTTCCCCGTTAATAATTATCCCGAGTTTGAAACAACGCTCAGGTCGCTCCGGGCAGATTCCGAAAAATTGAAGCATATTAACGAACTCCAAAATGCTTATATTGAGCAAATGTCAGGCTCAACAAAGGTCATTGTTGAGCGTTTGACAAGCATACTTTCCAGAAGCATTTAAATTCGATATCAACCGCTTAATTCGTTGATTTACAGCTACCAACCTCCTTTTCGAACCCAGATTGTTAATAAGTGCATTTTTTTTCCCATGCCGTTTGTGCTAAATTCGCAACAGTGTTAGGAGATAACATGACGTTCTTAATTGTAGTGTTTAATTATTTAATTATAAGCAATTTGTGTCCCGTTGCATAGCCACGACGTTCATAGATTTTAGACAGTACAATGAGCAAAAAAAACAGACACACTAATAAATACTGATATAATGTTAACGAATGAGATGGTAGTTCCAAAAAGCAATTCAAAACAGAAATTTTACACTTACGATGAGGCAATGACGGAAACATTAGCTTATTTTAAAGGTGATAAACTAGCTGCTTCGGTTTGGTTGGGTAAGTATGCTTTAAAAGATTCCTTTGGCAATCTATTTGAAAAAAGCCCTGCTGATATGCATTGGCGTATTGCAAATGAAATTGCTCGGATTGAGGCGCGCTACCCTAATCCGCTGACGGCAGAACAGATTTTTGAAACGCTCGACAATTTTAAGTACATCGTTCCTCAAGGAAGTCCAATGGCTGGAATTGGCAATAATTATCAAGTGGCTTCGCTTTCAAATTGCTTTGTTATTGGCAACAAAGGCGACTCAGATAGTTATGGTGGAATTATGAAAATTGACCAAGAACAAGTTCAGTTAATGAAACGACGCGGTGGAGTGGGTCACGATTTGTCGCATATCCGACCATCCGGAAGCCAAGTAAAAAACTCCGCTCTTACATCTACCGGTCTCGTCCCTTTCATGGAACGTTACTCAAACTCGACCCGCGAAGTTGCCCAAGATGGACGACGTGGTGCCTTGATGCTATCTGTTAGTGTAAAACATCCTGATTCAGAGCAGTTTATCGATGCCAAACTGGAGCAAGGAAAAGTTACGGGAGCCAATATATCGGTTAAAATTGACGACGATTTCATGCGTTCAATCATCGAAAGTCGCCCATATACCCAACAATATCCTGTAAAAAGTAAAACACCAACGTTCACAAAAGAGATTGATTCTCAACGATTATGGGACAAAATTGTGCATAATGCGTGGCGAAGTGCCGAGCCTGGAATCTTGTTTTGGGACACCATCCTGCGCGAATCAATTCCCGATTGCTATGCCGAACATGGCTTTGAGACCGTTTCAACAAATCCATGTGGCGAAATACCATTGTGTCCCTACGATAGTTGCCACTTGTTGGCAATTAACTTGTATGGTTATGTTGAAAACCCGTTTACGACCGAAGCACGATTTAATTTCGAGCTCTTTAAAAAACATGCACAAATTGCGCACCGCATGATGGACGATATTATCGACCTTGAAATTGAGAAAATAGATGCTATAATTGAAAAAATAAATTCAGACCCGGAAGCCGAAGATATAAAAAGAGTTGAAAAACAACTTTGGATGAACATTCGACGCAAAGCAACCGAAGGACGCAGAACCGGTATTGGCATAACTGCCGAAGGAGATATGTTAGCCGCCATGGGGCTCATTTACGGTACCGACGAAGCCACTGATTTTTCTGTCGAGGTGCATAAGACGTTGACCCTTACTGTATATTCCGGTTCTGTTGCCTTGGCGCAGGAGCGAGGAGCATTCCCAATATTTGATGCCGAACTGGAGAAGAAAAACCCGTTTATCAACCGAATAAAAGAGGCCGATCCTGAATTATACGATAAAATGGTTGCTTTTGGACGACGAAACATTGCAATGCTCACCGTAGCACCTACCGGAAGTACAAGTATTTTGACGCAAACAACTTCGGGAATCGAACCCGTTTTTAAACCCATATATCGCCGAAATCGCAAAGTAAATCCAAACGACAAAGATGTAACCGTCTCCTTTACTGATTTAATGGGCGACAGTTGGGAAACGTTCACCGTTATTCACCATAAATTCATTATTTGGTTGACTGAAGCAGGATATAATCTGGCCGACGTTGAGAAAATGGAGGAGGAGCAACTCGACGAACTTGTTGCCAAATCGCCTTACTATAAAGCCACCGCCAACGATGTGGACTGGCTTAGTAAAGTGCGAATGCAAGGTGCAATTCAAAAATGGGTCGATCACAGCATCAGCGTCACCGTAAACTTGCCCGAAAATGCCACCGAGGAGCTGGTAGGAAAAGTGTATTCCGAAGGATGGAAATCGGGATGTAAAGGCATTACTGTATATCGCGATGGATCACGAACCGGCGTTCTTATCTCCAATAAAAAGGATGACACAACAACAACTCAGGAACTGAAACGACCCAATGAACTGGAGTGCGATATTGTACGGTTTAAAAATAATTCGGAGAGTTGGATTGCATTCATTGGGCTGATCGAAGGACGACCCTATGAGATTTTTACCGGTATGGCGGATGACGAGGTGTTGCCAATTCCAAAAACCGTAAGTCACGGAGTTATTATTAAAAATAAGGACGAAGAGGGCGTTACCCGATATGATTTCCAGTATCACAATAAAATTGGATATCGCACCACCATTGAGGGACTCTCGCATAAGTTTAATCCCGAGTTTTGGAACTATGCGAAGTTGATTTCCAGCGTGTTGCGCTACGGAATGCCCATTGAACGCGCTATCCCGTTAATTGATTCGTTGCACTTTGATAACGACACCATTAACACCTGGAAAGCTGGCGTTGGTCGGGCGTTGAAAAAATATATTCCCAACGGAACCGAGGCAAAAGGTCAGAAATGTAAAAATTGCAGATCAACAAATCTAATTTACCAAGAGGGCTGTTTAACCTGCAGCGACTGTGGTTCTTCGGAATGCGGATAGCATAAGTTGATTATCCATTCTGTTAAACGTTGGCAGAGTTAATTTCGCAAAACCCTTAAGTTGTTATTCATTAGCAATTTAAGGGTTTTTGCGTTGCGTTGCCAATGGTTTTCCCTCCCACACCTTCTTTTCCTAAAGGAATCCTACCCGCCAGACAAATACCTGATTCGTTTGGTGTGAATTCATATGGTCAATTGATTTTCATAACTGTGCGTTAGCTCTTCCCCTTTAGGGGATTGAGGGGTAAGCGAAGGAATTGAGGGGTGCGGGGAGTGGTA
>JAQVXQ010000109.1 GCA_028709085.1 Salinivirgaceae bacterium
GCATCGCTCGTCCCATTTTCGCCAAAAGGAACAGGATAATCGAGCAACAATGTTTTATGAGCATACTCCATGATGTTTCAAGATCCCCTTTCTGCCAATAGATTAAGCTTAACGCATAGTAACTACTTTTCATGACCAGCGAGTTTTCGGCATATCGCTCTCGATCAATATCGATCATCTTCTGACGAAAATAAATAGCGGAATCAAACATCTCTTTATCAGAATAATAACGACTCAAAAGGGCATAAACTGCAGTACGCTGATTTTCTGAAGGATTGGGATGTGCGTTCGTGGCTTTCTCCAATTTCTTTAAATAATAGCTTGTACTGTCTATATTACGGCTAAAGCTATAGGCTCGAGTCAGGGAATTATACACGCTTATACGTGTATCGATGGGAACCTCCGGAGTTTTATTAACGTACTGAAGCGCAGTGGTATAATAATTTAACGATTGCACTAACCTTCCTGCCATTAACATGGTTTGTCCCATGGTCATGTGAACTTTAATGAGTTCATTTACAACGGTTTCTTCGGGCTCAAGTTTAAATAAATCTAGAGCGTAATTTGACATCTCAAATACCACTAATGGCTCATTCTGAATGAGCAAAGCCCCTAAATCGTTTAAATACACCCCTAACTCTTTGTTTTTGTAATATTTACGATACAGTGCTATGGCGTTTTTAACGGTACGATATGCTTCCCGTTCGCCCTTAATTTTGTCGATAAAACTGACATACTTTGCTGCATCGAGCATAAGATCAATGCTCTTTTTGGTTTCAAGGTTTTGACTTTTCAGAATCTCATGAAACCATTGTGTGGCAATGTCAAACTGCTGGTTGACATAGGCATCATGCGCATAAAGGGAAATTAAAAGCCAATAATTATCGCTTTTTTTACCTCTCTTCGCAATTAGCTTGGCAATAGAAAGCAACTTTTGAGCAGATATAGAATCGACTGAATTTCCATAAAAAAACGGTTTATTATCCTCTAAAATTCCAATAAAATATTTCGTCTCTTTGGAGTGCAACAGTTGCGTTTCTAACTTTTCTATTATACCCTCAAGGAACTCCTTTGTTGATAGAACGGTGCAGCTTTCCGAAGCTTTTTGAGCGCGTAAAGTATGCAGAAAGGAGAATGAGAATACGAATAAAATAAGGATAAAGAATCTAGGTCTATTCATTGTGGATAAGATAATTATTTTTCTGTAAGGTATAACTTTTTCAATTTATCACAAACTTACCATAAAACGAACAAAAATAGACAACACACCCACAATATTTTACGATAAAAATAGTCCGACATGTAAAATAAACCGTTTCCATAGTAATAAAAAAACCTCGTTTTTATTGTACATTTGTGGCTCACAAAAGCAGTTCATTATGACAACATTTGAATTCGGAGTTATTGTATTCACATCCTTTTTTTCGATCATAAACCCGTTGGGCGTAATGCCTGTTTTTATGTCTTTAACATCAGACATGAGCCAACAGCGCAAAACCAAAACTGCTATAAAAGCAGTACTGATCTCCTTGCTTACGTTAATACTGTTTGTTGTTACTGGACAACTAATTTTCAAACTCTTCTCCATATCGGTGGATAGTTTGCGAATTGTTGGTGGCGTAATTTTCTTTATGATGGGCTACGATATGTTGCAAGCAAAATTAGTTCGGGTAAAAATGGACGATCCGGAAGAGATGAAAAACTATGCCTCCGACATTGCCATTACACCGTTGGCCATTCCAATGATCTGTGGTCCAGGTGCGATTACTAACGCCATTGTTCTTTGGGAAGATGCTTCAAGTTTTGAGATGAAAGCCGTTTTAATTGCCGGAATTTTAGCCGTTTTAATCATTATGCTGATTGTACTAATAGGGTCAGGAAAAATTGTAAAGTTTTTGGGCGAAACGGGCAACAAAGTTATGATGCGAATTATGGGATTAATTGTAATGGTAATTGCTGTTGAGTTCTTTTTTGCCGGACTTGGGCCGCTAATTTCCAGAATGTTGGAGTAAATTCAGGATCGAATAATTAAAACCTCCTGGGTTGTATCTGTGATGGCAAATCGGCGATCCATTCGTTGGCCAACAACCCAAATCACGCCTTTTGTATCGGTGAGTAAACATTGGCGTTGTTTTGCCGATGCTGTAATTTTTATATCGGTCAGAAAATCGCTTACTTTTTTGGATCCTCGCATCCCAATGGGTTGAAATATATCACCGGGAATCCATCGTCGAATGGTCAGTGGCCATTGAACCTTTGAAGCGTCAATCCAAATTTCAGTGTTGCTTTTCGAAAATCCCATGGACTTTTCGTAGCTTTTCTGCTCAATACTTATGAATATCGGACTTTGTGTCGAGAAAGGCAGCGTTGAGATCAATATTGGGGAAAACTCATCATGCTCCTCGGCGCGAACCAACTCCACAGAAAGTCGTTCCCGGACAAATTGGAATTTTAAACTCTGAATGGTTGTTCCTACTTGCGCATTCAATATACGAGCCATATCGCCGGCTTGAATTCCATTATATCCTTGACCAATCAAAAATTCCACAAATAGTAACCGCTGTGTCGTAAAGTCTTGAATAGTGTTGAACCGAAACGAAAATCCAAATTCGGTCTCCTGAAATGATTTTTTAATCTGCTGTTGCAACATCTGTTGACTAAACACAAACCAATCGTTCCAAATAGCCATATTTGAACTCATGGTTTTCATAAAAGAGGGATTAATAGCTTCTATTTCAGGAATCACATTGTGTCTGAACCGATTTCTTGGAATGGCTGTATCTATATTTGTATGGTCGGTGCGATAAGGAATATTATTATCATGGGCAAACTCCTCGATATCAGACCTTAAAGCCCACAATAACGGACGAACAATCGTTCCATTTTTACTTTTCATGCCGCAAATTCCACGCAAACCAGTACCCCGTGTCATGTTCAAAAAAACGGTTTCGACATTATCGTTACAATGATGTCCGGTGGCAATATAATCAGCAGAAACCTGAGCACTAAGTTCGTCGAACCACTGGTAACGCAAATCACGAGCAGCCATTTCAATGGATATTCCTTTGGCCTTCGCCTCCTCGATGGTGTTGAACGATTTCACAAACAATTGAACACCATTTACTTGGCAATATTTCTGTACCAACTGTTGGTCGAGGTCACTATCGGTTGCCCGTAAATTAAAATTACAGTGTGCCACAACAATTTCAACATTGCATTTTTGCAAAAGCCACAACAAAACCATGCTATCGGCACCGCCACTAACGGCAACCAGAAGTTTGCTGTTGCGATCGAACAAATTGTTTTCGTCAATATACTGTTGAATCTGCTTTTGCATTGTAAATGAGAATTAGATGATTATCCGTTTTTGCATCCTAAATGATTCCACAATGGCCAGAAAATCAATAATTTACCCCAACCCTAAAGGGAGTAAAAAAAGCAGTTGGGGTTATATCTTTGATTTTCAAAATCTTACACAAACATCAAATAAAAAAAAGGGAATCATAATCGATTATTTAAAGGAACAAAGAGTGCCAATGGAAACCTCGGCACTCTTTGTTTTTATTTTGGGTATAAACAATTTATTATTCAGTACCTGCATTGGATTCAACTTCGGCGATCGAAATTGGAGGGCGTTTTCCTAAAATACGACATCCATCGTCAGTAACTAACAGCATATCTTCAAGGCGAATACCACCAAAATCCTTATATGTTTCCACTACATTGTAGTTAATAAATTGGCTCAGTTTATTATCCTTTTTCCACATATCAATAAGGGCAGGAATAAAATAGAGTCCGGGTTCGTTGGTTATCGCAAATCCGGGTTGTAATTTACGTCCCATACGCAGAGAGGCAGTACCAAACTGATCCATGGGTTGGGTTTCGTCGTCGTATCCAACCAAACTTTGACCCAGATCTTCCATATCGTGTACATCTAAGCCGATCATATGACCCAGACCATGAGGAAAAAACAGTGCGTGTGCTCCGGCTTTCACAGCCTCGTCAACATTCCCTTTCATAATCCCCAAATCGGTTAATCCTTGTGCAATTACACGAGCTGCCAACAGATGAACTTCTTGGTATGTTATTCCCGGTTTTGTAGCATTCATGGCACCATTATTTGCATTGAGTACAATCTCATAAATTTCACGTTGGCGAGTTGTGAATTTTCCTCCCACGGGCGAAGTACGTGTATGGTCGGATGCGTAACGCATAATTGACTCAGCACCAGCATCGCACAACATCAAACGTCCATTCTTGAGTGTTTGCGAGTGATCGTGATTGTGCAAAATTTGTCCGTTTTGCGAAAGGATAACTGGAAACGATGTCATTCCGCCATTGGCAAGAGCAATTCCTTCAATCGTACCGGCAATGGTTTGTTCCCATCGTCCTTCGCGTGCCATGCGCATGGCTTTTACGTGCATTTCGTATCCCACATTGGCAATCTTATCAAGTTCAGCAATTTCGCCGGAATCTTTAATGCTACGCAGGGCTATAATAGCTCTAATTAACTGATTAGAAGCATTCTCCTTTGCTTTAGCAGCAGGAATTCCAAGAAGCGATTCAAGATACATTTTGTTCTCACCTCGATAAGGGGGTAAGAAATGGATTTGTCGTCCTTTTTTAATGGCCTCGGCAAGATATTCAGCCAATTTTGCCTGTGGACGTGTATTTTCAACACCTACCAAAAGAGCTCTATCGCGAATGGAAGGTTGATCGCCCATCCAGATTATATCATCGATGGTTAAGTCGTCACCAAAAAGAATATCGTTTCCAGTTTCAAAGTCAACAATTCCTGCTAAATCAGGGAAATCCAACCCAAAAAAGTAAAGAAAATTGCTATCTTGACGAAAATGATATGTATTTGACGGGTAGTTCATGGAGGCTTCTGAATTTCCTAAAATGAGAGCCAGTCCACTTTTAAATGATTTACGCAACTCGGTGCGTCGGCGTTTATAAACTTCTGAATTGAACATAGTAGTATGATTTAATTTAACATATATCTTACAAACACGAAATTAAGGGAATTGATTTGCATAGCAAAGAACAATTATCATTTTTCCGTTTTTATTTTTCACATTACAGGTTTCCAACGCCGTTTTCAGTTCTATTTACGGCTCGTTTTCTCCAGATTACTCAACATTTCAACCAACCAAACGGCATCTTCTTTAATCCGAGTATGGGTTAAACTGCTGTATCTTTTTGCAAAACGGGCATCCCAAAACCATTTCTCAACACTTTTGCGATGTTCTTTAGGAATGGAGTTCTTTGCGCTTTGAAAAAAATAGTATTGGAGCACAATTATATGGGTTTGATAGGTCGAAATATCGGTTGTGATTGCCATATCGATAATAAAATCGATGGCAAAACTAAGTGCTTTCCGTGTTCGTGGCCAAAGGGTTTTTGCAGTTTCGGGATTGAGTTTTAATTGCGAACTCGATTTACAATCGTCAAACGCATTCATTGCCAGTGCATAGGTAAAAACCTTATCGCTCACAACACCCAGTTTTGCTACTTTTTGCATGGCATTGAAATCGCGCATCCGCTCTTTTAAATCAAAATCGGTGCTCCATGTGGTTGCATGAATTAGGTCAAACGACGACAAACGCTTTCCTCCTTGGTTTATTCGTTCAAATATTTCGACCACATCATCGATTTCATAATTCAGTGTTTTCACAACACTCACCGGATACTCCATCATCAGTTTTCGAGCTTTACGCCAATTATCAGCAATTCGAGTTGAATCAGCATCCAACTGAAGTTCAACTTCTTTAAACAACGATTCATTGAAAAGGCAGTACGCTGGAAAATTATACTTTTCGCTTTTCACGCGAGGGATTTTAAACTTCTTGCGAGCCGGGTTAAAACAAATCTGCGTATAATCAACCCCATCGCTACTCAACCCTCGTGATGCTCGAAACAAAGATAAAAGACGCTGCTGTCCGTCGAGGATAAACTGAAATTGATTCCCATTGTCATCGGAATGTGTTTGAATATCATCGATTGAACGAATAAAAGTATTGTATGCCGATGGAGCAATCCACAAAAAAAACGTACCAATGGGATATTGCAGATAAATGCTGTTGAGCAGAAGTACGATTTTGCTCTTTTCCCATTGATAATCCCGTTGAAACATAGGCACTTTAATACGTCCATGCTCAAGTTCCTCAATAAGACGGGGCAATGACCAGCCTGTAACAATTTCAATTTTCGTTTCCATAACGCGCTATTTTCAAAGGGTGAAATATACAATCTTTTTTTCGAGGCAACAAGACATTCCATTGTTAAACAATCGAACACAATCATTGAGATTTATGTGAATATTGATACGACTAGGAGAAATAGATTATTAGATGTTTTGAAACCCTATTATCCTGAGAATTCCTAATCCTGAATTTTCATACTATAAAACCACAAATCAATTTTGCTTTCATTTCCTATCTTAATTTGAACTGGTCACAAATTCAAAATAAATTTCCACTGCAAATAATCGTATCTTTGCAGCATAAAGCGATTCAAAATCAAAAGTTAAATCTCCCTTAGCAACATAGAAAATGCTCCCCAACGAAAAAGAACCTTTGCAAGAGAAGACAAAATTACATCCGCGAAACCGACATCGGCAACAATACGATTTTGAGATATTAACCACAGTTTTGCCTGAACTTTCGGAATTTGTTGCATTAAACAAATACAACAATCAAACCGTTGATTTCTTTGACCCAAAAGCAGTTATGTCGCTCAACAAGGCACTACTAAAACAGTATTACGATATTGAACATTGGGATATTCCCGAGAATTTTCTATGCCCGCCAATTCCCGGTCGAGCCGATTATATTCACTACATGGCCGATCTTTTAGCTGGGATTGAACCCAGCGAAATAGATTCAAAAATTGCACTAGAAGACCACATTCGTTGCCTCGATATTGGTGTTGGAGCCAACTGTATCTATCCCATTATTGGAGTTAAAGAGTATGGTTGGTCGTTTGTTGGAAGCGACATTGACACTACGGCAATAAAATCGGTCTCCGAGATTGTACAACAAAACAAATGCCTATTCAACAAAGTGGAAATACGGCATCAACAAAACTCCAACGATTTTTTCCGCGGCATCGTTCATCCAGACGAAACGTTCGACATCACCATCTGCAATCCACCTTTTCACGCATCGAAAGAAGAGGCGCAGGAGGTAGCGACACGGAAATTAAGGAATCTTCAACAGAAGAATATTACCACGCCAACTCTAAATTTTGGTGGGCAAAGCAACGAATTGTGGTGCTACGGCGGCGAAGAGCGATTTATACGAACCATGATTCACCAAAGTACGTTTTTTGCTTCCTCGTGTTTGTGGTTTTCGACATTAATATCAAAACAGCCCAATGTTGAAAAAGCACTCAATGCCCTTCAAAAAGCAAAAGCGCTGGAAACAAAGGTTATTCGCATGGGACAAGGCAACAAAACAAGTCGCATTGTAGCATGGACATTTCTTACGAAAGAAGAACAAGCAGAGTGGCAGAAAGAGCGACAGAAATAATCCGAAAGCTCGGTATCTTCCACTCCTCCTAAAAATAATCAACCCCAAGCATTTACTCGGGGTTGATTTATAAAGTTTTACGTTATTGTTTTCTATTTTCCCTTCAAATACTTATCTAAAAACTGCTCTTGCTCCCACAACAGGTGCAAAATATTCTTCTTCGCTTGATAACCATGACTCTCTTTTGGCAAAATTACCATTCGAGCATTTCCACCCAAACCTTTGATGGCTTGAAAATATCGTTCGGTTTGCAAAGTAAACGTCCCTGGATTATTATCCGCTTCGCCGTGAACCAATAAAATGGGTGTTTTCATCTTATTTGCTGAGAAAAATGGCGACATTCCTCCATAAACGGCGGGCACATCCCAGAAATTACGCTGCTCCATTTGAAATCCAAACGGGGTAAGTGTACGATTGTAGGCTCCACTACGAGCAATACCACACGCATAATCGTTGCTATGAGAAAGTAAGTTTGCAGTCATAAAAGCGCCATATGAGTGTCCACCAATGGCCACTTTTGTTCGGTCGATATACCCCAACTTATCAACCGCATCAATGGCCGCTTTTCCGTTGGCTACAAGTTGCTCAATAAACGTATCGTTAGGTTCATTTTCGCCTTCCCCAATAATTGGGAACGATGCGTCGTCGAGTACCACATAACCTTTGGTCACCCAAAATACAAAAGAACCATAGTAGGGAAAGGTAAACTCATTTGGATTTTGAGTCGATTGTCCAGCACTATTTTTGTCTTTGTATTCTTGTGGATAAGCCCAAATTAGCAACGGCAACTTCTCCGGATTCTTTGTGTCGTAACCCAATGGAAGATAGAGTGTTCCGGAAAGCTCAACTCCATCGGCACGTTTATATTTAATCACCTCTTTGTGAACATCTTTAATGCTCTCAAATGGGTTTTTGGTAAAGGTAATTTGGTCTATTTTATCCTTTTTATAAAAACTTCGGAAATAATAGTTTGGATACTCATTTTTCGATTGAATCATTACTAAAGCAGTACCTTTTTTATAGTCAACAATGGAAAAAATACTCTCTTTCTTATCGGTAAACGTAGATTGATAGAGTCGTTTTGTTTTGAGTGTTTTCAGATTAAACTGATCAATAAATGGAAATTGTCCTTTTTCAGTATAACCACTTCCAATTAAAAACAGATTTCCGTTTTCAATGGCCAATACATCGGCACCAAATTCATTTTCTCGTGTTTCAAAACTACCCGGATTGCTATAAACATCCTGATAATTTCTATCATAAATGATGGTGGGTTCATTCTTCAAATCGGATGGATTAAGAAGATAGGTTTTCATGTTTCGAGTATTATACCACTGATCATACACCAAAGCTGTAGTTTCGTTGCCCCATAAAACGGTATAAAATCGTTGCTTTGTTTTCATCAAAGAGACGGGAGCGTTAGTAAAAGGAGCATCCCAAGAATATAATTCGTCACGATATTCAACTTCTTTTGCGGGATCGCCACCATCGAGAGCCTCAACAAAATAGAGTGATGCCGGTTTGTCGTCGCGCCACGACATATTTCGTTTTCCTTCACGAGTAGCATTAAATCCTTTGGCCATAATTTCCACCAATGGCTCTTCGTTCACCACCTTCACTTTTTCACCTTCCATAGTATAAACCGTAGTAGTTATTGGAAAACGGTAGTAAGGAACAATGTAAGAGAAGGGTTTATGGAAGGTTGCAATAGAAAGATATTCGCCGTTGGGAGAAATTGATTGATAATAGTAAAGCTCTTTCCCCATAAAAAGTTTCTTATCTCCATTGAGATTTATTTTATAGAGTTCCGATGCGATTAAGGTCTCAAAATTAATTTCATCGGTTTTGTTACTTAGTAGATCTTGGTAGGTTCTATTTTGCGACTCTTGACCTTCGGCAACCGAAATAATGGGTCCTGTTGGTAAACTTTTCGACTGGTCGATCAGCGGTTTCCGATCTGCAGGAATCATTTTAACAAGCAGCGTTTCATTATCTTTTGTCCATCGAAAAGGGCTACCGAGATTCGAATTCAAAGTAGCATCGGTCAGTTTTTTGGCTTTAGCCGTTGCAACGTCTATAACCCACAACTCAACACCGGTTTCGGCAGTATGTGTAAATGCAATTTTTGTATCGTTGGGCGACCAAGAGATGTTGGCAATTTTAGGGTTTTCAGGCAAATTGGCAACCTGAATGGGCTCCCTCTTGGTATCCGATATTTTCCTTATTTTCAGATTATTAACATACGTTAATGTGGATGAGATGTTGGTTATTGGGTTAATTCTTAATCCGCCTAGACGCATCTCTTCGATATTTAACTCATCGAGTGTTTTATATGTGTCTTGATACCTTAAAAGCATATACTCCTTTTTGGTATCCATGGAAATACTAGGTGCTCTCTCGTAATCGGCAAGCGCCAAAATTTCAGCCGATGGCTTTTGATACGCCAAATCCTCCTGAGCAAATGCCCCGTAAGGGAAAATAAAGAACAATAATAGAAAAGGGAACTTTTTCATAATTAAATGTTTTAAATGAACTATTTAGATTAATTATAACCAACTTATACTTCGTCGCCTTTGCGCTCCTTTATGCGAAAGAGTTTATACATCATTTTTGTTGTGTGTAGTACCTTTTGCCCATCTTTATTTAGAAATTGGATTCTCATAAAATATCATTTTAAGATCAAAACGATAACTAATTGGCAAACATTTAGACTTATATGATTGCTGGCTATTCTGGTTCGTTTTGTGCCACGGATTTCGGTTGGTTTGTGCCAGTGATTTCGGTTCAAATTGTGCCATTTTTCAGTATTATGGCATAAAGAGTACAAAAAGGTAACGGTTCGTTTTGTGCC
>JAQVXQ010000012.1 GCA_028709085.1 Salinivirgaceae bacterium
TTATTACCATGATGTGGAGAAAAAGGCAGTTCGCGATATGGTTCTTAACGAACGATTACGCCTTGATGGTCGTAAACTTGACGAAATTAGACCAATTTGGGGAGAAGTGGATTACTTGCCTTCAGCACATGGTTCTGCAATCTTTACCCGTGGCGAAACACAGTCGTTAACAACTGTAACGTTGGGAACCAAACTCGATAATAAACTGGTTGACGAGGTTATGCGAAAAGGATTCGATAAATTCTTGTTGCACTATAACTTCCCACCATATTCTACCGGCGATGCTCGCCCTAATCGAGGAACAGGTCGTCGTGAGGTTGGCCATGGCAATTTAGCCCACCGTGCGTTAAAATCAATGCTTCCCACCGAAGATTTCCCATATACATTACGAATTGTTTCCGATATTTTGGAATCCAACGGTTCAAGTTCAATGGCCACCGTATGTGCTGGAACAATGGCACTTATGGATGCGGGCGTTCAAATTAAACGCCCTGTTTCAGGAATCGCAATGGGATTGATTACCGAAGGCGATAAATTTGCCGTTCTTTCCGACATTCTTGGCGACGAAGATCACTTGGGCGATATGGACTTTAAAGTAACCGGAACCACTAAAGGAGTTACGGCAACTCAAATGGACATTAAAGTTGATGGACTTCCTTACGAAATATTAGAGCAAGCACTTGAGCAAGCTAAACGCGGACGTTTACATATTTTATCGAAAATATTGGAAGTGATTCCTGAGGCACGCGAAACCTACAAACCATATGCTCCACAAATGCACCAATTGATTATCCCAAAAGAGTCTATTGGAGCATTAATTGGACCAGGTGGAAAAATTATTCAAGAAATCCAACGTGTTACCGAAACTACTGTATCAATCGACGAAGTAGATGGCAAAGGTATTGTGGAAATTGCATCATTTAGTCGCGATGCGCTCGACAATGCTCTTCAAATGATCCGAGATATTGTTGGCGTACCCGAAGTAGGAACAATCTACAAAGGGAAAGTAAAATCGATTCAAGCCTATGGTGCTTTTGTTGAAATTACTCCAAATCGCGATGGTCTTCTTCATATTTCTGAAGTGGAGTGGCGTCGTCTCGACAAAGTAGAAGAAGTGCTAAAGGTTGGTGATGTTATTGACGTGAAGTTGATTGAAATCGACAAAAATGGAAAATTAAAATTGTCAAGAAAAGTATTATTGCCAAAACCTGAAACGAAGGAGTAGTTTTCCAACAAACAATTATATAGGGTAGCCGACAGCTTGAATTAATTAAGTTGTCGGCTATTTTTAGCATCGGATGGTTTGTTGATAAATATTTCTTATATTTAAAACCATTCAATGTGGATTAAGAGATACAAAACCTTATTTTTGTATTAAAATAAAAAATCATGGCCAAACAACAACCCTCTAATACTTCGTTAACGATTGATCCTGGAAAAGTTCCTCCTCATAATTTGGAACTCGAAGAGGCCGTAATTGGCGCTTTGATGCTCGAACAGGATGCCATTAATGATATAATAGAGATCATTAAAGCCGAGAGTTTTTACAGTCCAGCCCATACCAAAATTTTCGATGCAATTCTGTTTCTGTTTAATAATAGCCAGCCAATCAACATTATCAGTGTTTGTGAAAGTCTGTCCAAAAAAGGAGAACTTGAAACTGTTGGCGGAAGGGCTTATGTTGCAGGGCTTACTTCGCGTGTTGCCAGTACGGCAGATATAGAATACAACGCTAAAATTGTTGCTCAGAAATACATTCAACGGGAATTAATTCGCGTTACTTCCGAAATTCAACGACGTTCCTTCGACGATGGTGCCGATGTGGTTGATTTGATCGATTTCAGTGAAAACGAACTTTTTAAAATCTCAGAAGGAAATATTAAAAAGAATGTTATTTCCATCGGTCAAGTCGTAATGGAGTCGTTGCGACAAATTGAAGCAAATTCGAAAAAAGAGAGTGGTTTGAGTGGTGTTCCAAGTGGATTTACACTCATGGATAACATCACCAATGGTTGGCAACCTTCGGATTTGGTGATTGTAGCCGCACGTCCTTCCATGGGGAAAACAGCATTTGTACTCAGCATGGCTCGAAACATGGTAATTGAACATCAACGACCTGTTGCCTTTTTTTCCTTGGAGATGGCAAGTGTTCAGCTTGTTAATCGTCTTATTGCCAGTGAATGCGAGATTCCTGCCGATAAACTTCGTTCCGGAAAACTCGAAGACTGGGAGTGGCAAAAATTAGAACAACGGATTCAGAATCTGAAAAGTGCCAAACTTTTCATTGACGATACGGCCGCAATCTCAGTTTCAGAATTGAGAGCTAAATGTCGCAGGTTAGCCCACGAACATAAAATTGAATTAGTTATTATTGACTACCTGCAACTTATGACCGGAAGCAATTCCGCCAGTCGTGAGCAAGAGGTGGCCATGATTTCCCGATCGTTAAAAGCATTGGCTAAAGAGTTGAATGTTCCAATTATAGCGCTTTCGCAGCTGAATCGATCGGTGGAAACTCGAACTGGTAATAAACGACCACAACTTTCCGACTTGCGTGAATCTGGATCCATTGAGCAAGATGCCGACTTGGTGCTGTTTATTCATCGTCCCGAATATTATAAAATACCGGAGATGACCGATGGCTCATCATCCGAAGGAAAAGCCGAAATAATTATTGCCAAGCATCGTAATGGTGCCGTGGGCGATATTGATTTGCAATTTGTATCCGAATTTGCACGTTTTTCAGACATTGGAAGCACTGGATTGCCTGATATACAGAGTTTTGAAAATGAAGCTCCTTTTGTGGTTAACTCGAAAATGAACATTGATAGTGACATCGATTATGATCTTGTGGCGGGAATTGCCAATGATACAATTTCATCGGATATGTACGACGAGGATATTCCTTTTTAAAAATCGGCAGATCCAAGAGCACCCCTCTATTCGTTATCTATGGAATGGAAAAAAATTATACAACAAAAGCGGGCGCTAAACGTTCCATTACCAACTAATTTTATAGACAATGATAAAAATTAAACTCCTCATAATTAATCTATTGGTTGCAAGTCAAATTTTTGGTGCATCCATTTTAATTCCCATGGATGATACTCAAACCGATCATCTAAAGGCGTATGGTTTAGTTTATTGGGTGTTAAAGCAAGATGTGTCGGCTTGGTGGTTGCTTAATTACAATGGCGGAAGTTTTATGATTCCGTTTGCCGAAGCCATTGAAACCGAGTGCCTTATTCGAAATATTCGATATCAAATCATTTCAAATACACAACAAGAGTCGATATTGGCAAGTATCTCTCAACCAAGTGTAAATCAGGATGCTGTGCAGTTAAACAAAGCTCCGCGAATTGCAGTGTATAGTCCGAAAGAGGCGTTGCCATGGGACGATGCCGTTACCTTGGTGCTAACCTATGCAGAGGTTGAATACGATGTGTTGTATGATCGTGAGATTTTGGAAGACAACTTGAAAAATTACGACTGGTTGCACATGCACCATGAGGATTTTACAGGTCAATATGGTAAGTTTTACGGTGCATATGGCCACACCGCGTGGTATCGAAATCAGGTGGCAAATGCTGAAAAAGATGCCAGAGACATGGGATTCGACAAAGTGTCGCAACTTAAATTGGCGGTGGCGAAAACAATTAAAGCGTATGTTTTACGGGGTGGGTTTTTATTTGCCATGTGTAGCGGAGCCGATTCGTTTGACATTGCATTGGCGGCCGAAGGGGTTGATATTTGTCATGATATTTACGATGGCGATCCTGCTGATCCCGACATGGACAGTAAACTTGATTATTCCAAATGTTTGGCTTTTACGGATTTTAAAATTGTGAAAAATCCCTTGGAGTATGAGTATTCGGATATCGATGCTACTCAAACGCGCAAAGTTACGGAGCATGACGATGTGTTTACGCTTTTCGAATTTTCGGCAAAGTGGGATCCCGTCCCTTCCATGTTAACACAAAATCATAGTTCGGTTATTCGTGGTTTTATGGGACAAACCACGGCATTTAATAGTGAGTTGATAAAACCGGAAGTGCTCATTATGGGTGATAACAAAGCCTTGAAAGAGGCGCGATACATTCATGGAACATTTGGTGAAGGAACGTGGACTTTTTATGGTGGACACGATCCTGAAGATTATCGTCATTATGTGGGCGATGAACCCACCATGCTCGATTTGCATCCAAATTCTCCAGGGTATCGACTTATTTTAAATAACATCCTTTTCCCAGCAGCAAAAAAGAAGAAGTTGAAAACTTAAATTTCAATTCGATCCTTGTTGGTAACTACAACCGCCGATCTCCATTTTCCTGTTTTGTAGTAGATCGAAGTACCAATCATGCCAAACAACCATGCAACGGGAATAGCCCACCAAATCCCTTTTGAGCCAAAGATATCGGACAAGAAATAGGCAATTGGTATCCGAATAATCCAGAGACTAAACAGTGTGATGAACATGGGAATAAGTGTTGCACCCGCGCCGCGCATTACACCCGTTATGCTGAACATGGTGCTAAACAGGATATAAAACGACGACACAATTACGAGATATTGCGTACCAATGCGAATTACTTCGGGTTCGGAGGTAAACATTCCAATGAGTTGTGCTCCAAATGCCCACGCTGCAATACTGACAGTAATACTGACAATTCCTGACATTATTATGGTTGATATCAATCCGCGGCGAATGCGGTCGAACCGATTTGCGCCCGCGTTTTGTCCAACAAACATCGATAGGGCAGTGGCTAGACTCATGGCAGGCATCGAGGCAATGGTGTCAATTCTCCCGGCGGCAGTGTAAGCAGCAATTACATCGGTGCCAAATCCGTTTACGATCCCCATAATGGCAACCATTCCTAGGGCAACAAACGTTTGTTGAAATCCAGTTGGAAGTCCTATTTTGACACTTTTCAGGAAAAGATTGCGATTGAATGTTGGAATTTGGAGCGTAATCTTAAATACCTTATTGCTTTTGTTTAAGTATAACACGTTGGCAATGAACGCTATTCCTTGTGCAAGTACAGTTGCCCATGCAACTCCAGCAATGCCCCAATGGAAGACTAGGACAAAGGTTAGATCTAAAACAATATTCAGAAATGCAGCCAGCATCAGAAAATAGAGTGGCGTTATACTGTCTCCAAGTCCTCGAAGAATGGAAATAGTTGCATTGAAACCAAACATGGTAATGCTTCCAATGAATAATATATTGAGGTAGGTAACGGCTGAATCGATCAGTTCAGGGGGCAGTTGAAGTAAAATGAAAATATCGCGGCTAAAAATAAGCCCCACGGCAGTAACCACAATGGCGGATAGGAACATGAATATCAGCATGGTGTCAATCATTTGTCGCACTTTTAAAATGTTTTTTGCTCCAAAATATTGACTTATTATAATGGTTCCGCCACTTCCGATTCCTATTACAAATGCAATTAACGTATATGAAATTGGAAAAGATGCCCCAACTGCTGCCAGTGCATCTTTTCCGATAACTTGACCTACGATAATGCTATCAATAATACTGTAAATTTGTTGAAATAGATTCCCAATGAGCATGGGAACTGCAAATCTGAAAATAATATTGAACTCATTTCCTTTCGTAAGGTCTTTCATTAATTTTTCTTCTCTCTCTTTATTCTACTCTTCAAATCGGATAATTGTTCATTGGTCAGGGTGCTTATTGGGTACAAGTTTCGTTTGTAATTGAAATATGGCGACTGTTCATAAAACCACCCAAGTTGTTCATATTGATCGGGTTTTGATTCCTGTGCATCTCTCCAGGCAATAAATTTCTGTTTTAATTCGGGTATTGAGTCGATCATTTCGCGTGCAATACGCTCCATAACATAGGTTTCGTAATACTCTTTCCGCTCAAAGATGCTGTTGAAAAATCCGTTTCGGAAATAGGAATCCGGACTGTTTGGATCGAACATATGAATTATTAAACGCGCACGACGTTGATTTGTTGGAATTACGATACTTTTAGCAGGCCATTTCTGCTGTTTCGAGATGTTGTTTAAAATAACATTACGTAATAAAAAATGTCCTTCAAAAGGAGTGCTACTCCACATGGGATTTGTGCATTGCCATGTGGAGGCTACTATGTCCGTCTCTTCCCGAACTTTAAAATATTCAATATTATGGATGTCCAAACCGCGCTTAATAAATTGCCACTCGGGGCCAACTATATACGCAGCTGGAATATCGGCCATGATTTCACTCTTGATTTTATTATAATAGGGCAATCTGAAAGTTGTTGGTTTATCGGGATAGTATTTAAACCAATCACCGTCGGTTAAATCACTTTTAACAATATCATATTCAACGCCCAAAAAGTCAACCGTGTCGCATTCGTTGATTGTTGAATATGTTAACGGAAATGGTTCGCCTTTGGAATAGAGTTCAATGGCTTCTTGGTCTGCTTTTTTGTTGAGTTCAATTAGTTTTTTGCTGTTCTTTTCCAAATAGGCGATGGTTTCGTTAAAAAGGGCAAGCATCGCTTTTACTCGAATTGGAAATGGTTTTAGCGAATGTGCTTCGAGTAGTATTCCGGGTCTATTTTGTACGGCGGCATAGCCTTGAGTATATCTCGGAGCAGCGGGTTCGGTGTAAAGTCCACTTCGTGGGTCATGCCATTTGCGAAAAGTTACATATCGGTGCATGGGAATATTTACACTCATTAAATTTTGTTCCATTGTGGTGATATATTCTTTTTGCCACGTTGTTTGCGCAGCATTCATGTTTCCTAGTGTTTCGATTAAATAGGTTAAAATATATTGATAATCAGCGCCATCCGTTACATGGCAGTCGATACTGAAATCGGGGAGCCATTTGTTATATAATTTAAGCCAGTATTTCATTTCCGGAGCATCAACTTTTACATAGTCGCGGTTAAGGTTATAGTTTTGGGCAGTCACACGCCATCCCATCTCTTTTGGTCCATCCTGATTTATTCTATTGTATGCTCCAAAACGGGCGAGACCATCGGGATTTACAATGGGAAGAAACAGAATGGTGACGTTTTTGGGAAAGTTGTTTTCAGTAATCATTTTGTTGATAAGCAACATTCCTGCATCGTTGCCATCGGGTTCTCCAGGATGGATATTTGCCTGAATAAGCAGGATTGCATTGCCCGATTGTTTCACTTTATGGTGCGTGAAATTCTCTTTTGAGTCAATAATTAGTAACGGTATTATTCTGTTTTGAGGTGTTTTACCTATGGGGATGTATTTTATTTTACTGCTTTTTTTTGCTGTTTTGTTGCAATATTCAATGGTTTGTGCGTAAGATGCCGTTCTTGTTCCGTTTGATTGTTCGAATACTGTGGGTTGAATCGACGATTTTTGTCCTGTATTGCACCCAGCGAGCGCAATAAGTGAGCCTAGAATAATTAGGTTTATAATTCTCATAATTGTACATTTTAAGGTTGGGCGAAGTTAATAAAAAGTTCAATATGCCTTGAATGGGAGGGGAACAAATAAAATCAATATTTCGGATGATTTTTTATGGCTCTTCGCCAAAACTAGTGGATTTGGTCAATTAGGCTCTTCCAAAATTTACCATCACGCTGAAATTTCTCACATTTCTAAATCAATGTCGTTTAGTTAAAATGAAGTTTTAGAGATCCTTCGCTACGCTCAGGATGACATTCCTGTCGGACAGATGAGGGAGGAAGAGAAGGCGGCTTCGCCGCCTTCTCTTCCTCTTTTTTTCCTCGAAAGCACCTGTCATTCTGAACGTAACGTAGTGGAGTGAAGAATCTCGTAATCATTATTTGGAATTCTCTGTACAATAATGAATACTTTTTTAAAATCCACTAGTTTAAGCGAAGAACCTTTTTTATTTATGGGCCTAAATAAAAATCTATAGAAATCTAAAGGAGTTGTCGAGTTGTTGCGTTGACAAAGCCCCAATGAGTTCCATGTTCGTTGATCACCGTTGAGCTTTGATTTTTGCATTAAGCAATTTCCAGCGTTTCGGAATGCTTTTCAACCATTTTTTCAAGGGAATCTACATTGGGATTTGCTAAACAGGGGGTTGAATTGACAAAGTTCCTATTATCGTGTTTTTTGATTTCGTTTATTCAGATAAGAAGCCGATTTTCTTGCTATATTTACGCCGTCAAAATAAAACATTATTGAACAAAATTTACATATTATGAATTTAAAACTACGTTTGACGGTAATGAACTTCCTTCAGTTTTATGTTTGGGGTTCATGGTTAATTACTATAGGTAACTATTGGTTTGGAACACAGGGTTGGGGTCCTACTGAATTTGGTGCTGTGTTTTTGACGCTCGGTATTGCATCGATGTTTATGCCTGCTCTTACCGGAATTATTGCTGACCGGTGGATGAATGCGGAAAAATTATATGCTATTTTGCATTTGTTGGGAGGTGCAGCAATTTGTAGTTTACCATGGATCGATACTCCCAATATGTTTTTCTGGGTGATGTTGATTGCCATGTCGTTTTATATGCCTACGATAGCATTAACAAATACGATCGGGTATAATGCTCTTAAAAAGAGTGGTTTAGATGTTGTGAGAGACTTTCCGCCCATACGCGTATGGGGCACTGTTGGTTTTATTGCCGCCATGTGGGTTACCAATCTTACTGGAAATAAATCGTCTGAAATGATGTTTTATTTCTCGGCCATAGCTTCGCTCATACTCGGTATTTATTCGTTTACCTTGCCAAAATGTCCACCTCAAATGAAAACCGACGAAAAGTCTTCGTTTATTCGACTTCTTGGACTCGATGCGTTTAAACTTTTCGCCAATTATAAAATGGCATTGTTCTTTATTTTCTCCATGCTCTTAGGCGCTTCGCTTCAGTTAACCAATATGTATGGAGATGTATTTCTCGACGAATTCAAGTTCTTTCCTGAATATGCCAACTCTTTTGTGATTAAGTACTCGACCATTGTGATGTCGATATCTCAAATATCGGAAACATTGTTTATTCTGACCATCCCATTCTTTTTGAAGCGATTTGGAATTAAGAATGTAATGTTATTTAGTATGCTCGCTTGGTTTTTACGGTTCGCCTTGTTTGGATTTGGTGATCCTACCGGTAATTTATGGATGATAATATTGTCGATGATTGTCTATGGAATGGCATTCGATTTCTTCAATATTTCAGGAGCGCTGTTTGTTGAAACTCAATGCGACTCTTCCATGAGAGGAAGTGCACAAGGTTTGTTTATGATGATGACAAATGGTTTTGGAACTATCATTGGTGCTTTAGGTAGCGGAATACTCATTGATAAATTCTTCACATTCAGATTTACGAATATTGAGAATTTGGCAACCCATTTTAACGCAACAAAAGATTCAGAAACTATTTTAAGTTTTATGCGTGAAAAAGGGATAAGTATTTTAGATTCGGGACTTTTAGACTCTGTTGCTGAAGTAAAAGATTGGCCTACCATCTGGATCGCTTTTGCTGCTTATTCATTGGCAGTAGCCATTCTGTTTGCATTTTTGTTTAAACACAAACATAATCCAGATGAGGTTCAGGATGTTATGCATTAATAAATCAATATTGTATTCGAGCCGTTGATGAAATGTCTCTACAGAAAACAACCCCATGGTTTTAACCATGGGGTTGTTTTTTTGACATCAGGTGTTTTGGGGCGCTCTCCTTCAAAGTTAATTGTTAATGAAAATATCTCCAATGTTGGTGATAAATTATCACTGGTTAATGGATTAGAATCCCGAAGTGGGGATCTACTTGTGCAATATTAATATGCTTGTGTGTTAAATTTGCAAAAGCAAAGAGGAAAAGGGAAATTTTATCTTAGCTAGTTTCTTTTCTGAGTTTTATCTCTTCTTTTATTAGGCTAGCGATTTCGTAGTTTTCTTCTTCAATTGCTTTGTTGAGAAGGCTTTCCAACTCTTCGGTGTTCAGTTTTGCGTATTGATTCTCGTCGCTCTTTTTCTTTTTCTTCTCCTTTTTTACGCCTGCTTCGCGTTCTTCAGATTCTTCTGGTATAATTATCCCAGCTTTATCAAGAATTTCCGTTGTTGTGTATATTGGACAGTTGAATCGGAGGGCTAGAGCTATTGAGTCGGAAGTTCGTGCGTCTAACTTAATGGTAGAGTGTTGATTGTTGCACACTAATTCGCAATAAAAAACGCCACTTTCTAAACGGTTGATGTAAATCTCCTCTAAATTTATATTATAAGCAAGTGCCAAACTTAAAAAGAGGTCGTGTGTTAAAGGTCTTGGAGGTTTTAACCCTTCGAGTTGAATGGCAATAGCTTGTGCTTCAAAACCTCCAATAATAATCGGAATTCTTCGATCACCGTTTTCTTCGCCTAAAACCAACGCATAGGCACCCGATTGTGTTTGACTATACGAAATCCCAAGAACTTTTAGTTTTATCTTTCCCATGCTTCTTTACAACGCAAGTTACAGTTACAAATATAGCGAATAAATTTTCGAGAATGAATTTTTAACGTTATTTCTGATGCCATAGATTTTATTTGGTTCCCATGTTTGTTGATCAATTCGTTGAAAAGGTAGGTTTTTCTGATTGCTTACGGTGCAACGGGGAGTTTTATATATATTGTAGTTTCAATATTTACAGAGCTTTCGACCCAAATTTCGCCACTCATTTTGTCCACAAATTCTTTACAGATAATTAATCCCAGTCCGGTTCCCATTTCGTTCGAGGTTCCTCTTCTACGCGGCGTTTTAGCAATGTTGAATAAATCGTCAGTCTGCTCCTTGTTCATCCCAATTCCGTTGTCAGTTATCGAGATGGTCGTATGTTTCGAATTGGTTATTGCCGAAATATCTACAAGTCCTTTTTTATGGGTGAATTTAATGGCATTGGAGGTTAAGTTTTGAATTACCGTTGCCAACATTGAAGAGTCGGCCATTACTCTTATATTGGGGTTGATGTTGTTCTTTAGTTCAATCTCTTTTAGTTCCGCCTGTGGTAAAAGCACAGAAAAAATCTCGTCCACAAGGGTGTGTAAATTGGTTTTTCCGATGCTAACATTTATGTTTCCGGTTTGCATTCGCGCCCAATGCAGTAAGTTTATCAGTTGCTTGTGCATGTTTTGCGCCGACAAGTTTATTTGTTCTACATATTTAATCTTTTTCTCATCGGTTAATTTCTCGTACCGGGCCAAATAAATCTGTGCAAATCCAATAATTGCATTGAATGGACCGTGGAGATCGTGCGAAATTATGGAGAATATTTTATCCTTTGCGTTGTTTAAATTTTTAAGTTCCTCTTCATTCTTTTTCAGCTCGGTAATATCGTAACCTACGGCTACGGTTTCGTTTGACTCGGTTTCAAATGTAGCCCAGTTTTGTTTGCGTAATCCTGTGATTGTTTCAATATCAAAGAGTTTGAATTCTCCGGCATCTTCGTTTTTATTTTGGAAAATGGCGGTTTGCAAGGAGGCTATGTTTGTTGGTTTAGAACTTGTAATAGAATTAACCGAGTTTTTGTTTTCAAGTATAAAGTATTGTTCAGCTTCAATGTTCCATCGGGTGGGGTTTAAGTCTTGATCAAAGATAATCAGAACTACGGGAGCGTGATCAAATACTACTCTAAATAGAGCTTCACTTATTCTAAGTTTTTCTACGGCTTCTTTTTTATTTTCAATGACTACATTAATCTCTTTTGCTATGTTTTTAATGTCTTCGATTTGAATTTGTTCCATGGAAAGAGGCTCTTCGGTGGCAATTGACGTTTCTAAATTATTGGAGAAGTTCGAAAAATTTCGGTGCAAAATCCGGGTTACCTTTCGGATAATAACAGAGGTTATGGTTAGTATTATTAGAACCAAAAAGATGGCCGAGAATATTTTCTTGTACAATTGTTGATGTAAATGGGCTCTATCTTCCTTAATTTCATTATCTATTTCGTCTAAATAAACGCCTGCTCCAACAATCCATTCCCAATCATGAATCCCTTTACAGTAGACTATTTTTGGAGCAACCGAGTCGGTGTTCGGTTTTGCCCATTGGTAAGAGAGATATCCTCCTTCAATATTATCCACCAACGAACGCATTTTTTGAATAATTGGTACTCCATTGACATCTGTTGTATCCCAAAGGTTACGATTATTCGGTATTTGAAGATTGTTGGATACGATTGGGTCTCCTTCAAAGGTATAGGCAAAAGCATATCCATTATACTCAAACCGGACTCTTTCAATGGCTGTAATGGCTTCTTTCTGAATGTCCTTTTGAACATCGTCAAGGTATTCGCCACAACCAACATACCAATTTAGGGGTTCAAAAATCTTAACATACGATGTTTTGGCATGAATCATTCCATTTGGATCCTCTGGTTTATGCCAATAGTCGGTAACAAAGCCTTCTCCGAATTTCGTGACAATTTCCAGTTCGTCTTGAATTACTTTATTTCCCATGTCGTCGGTGAGTTCGATTAAATTCACTCCCTCCATTTTGGGATTCACAGGATACAACTCTTCAACACCTTTTAGCGACACAATAAAATAATAGCCTCTGCCATTATTAAAACGAATGGGGCGAAGCGCCTCTTTTATCATGGTTTTTATTTCGGCAGTGGAGTGCTTGTCTTTGTGCAGATTATACAAACCATGGATGGTTGAATATGCTTCGTTGGTTCGCTCGTATAACTGACGGTTTAGTTTGTCTTCTAAAAATAGTCTCGATAGGTTTATATATTCAATAATTTTCTCGGTCTCGACGGAAACTTTTTGTCGTTGAGCATTCTGAAACTTCTCGCGCAAAAGTGTCTCTTCTCTCGAAAAATCATTGATTTCAATAAATGCATAGACCATAATAAGCAATAGCATTGTTGCTACGGATATAAGCCCAATAAATCGAGAAAAGAGGGTTGAAATTCGATATTGACGAATTTTTGATGGCATAACAAAATGCTTTTATAAGATAGATATACTAGGGTTAAATAATCTTGGATTGTTCAAAATTATTCAATTAATTGGTTACATCAAAATTTTTAGATGTAAAATCAAACCTTTGATTATTATAGTGCTATATCAAGTTGGTAATTATTAAAATGATAGGCAAAAGAGTAATCCAGCGATTTTTAAAATAGAGCGATGTTTGATCAACCGTAAAGTATTATCTTTAGTCCCTCTAAGTTATGGGTAAATTGGAAATTATGAAAAAAGTTGTTGTTGGAATTGACGTGGGTGGAACAAATACGGAAGTAGGCATTGTATTAATGAGTGGCGAAATTGTGGCTCGTGCTACAATGAGTACCCAAAAGTACGGTGCTGACTTTAATGCGTATATATCAGATTTGCAGTCTCTTATAGAGTCATTGGTCTCTATGGATGATGATTTACAACTCATGGGAATTGGAATAGGTGCTCCCAATGGAAATAGTAGGGAGGGTACAATAGAACAGGCACCAAATCTCCAATGGATTGGGGTGACTCCGTTCTGCCGTATTTTGAAAACTCGATTCCCAAATATTCCAATTAACCTTACAAACGACGCTAATGCTGCCGCCATGGGTGAAGTGATGTTTGGTGCTGCTCGTGGATATTCCGATTTTGTCTCCATTACCTTGGGAACGGGTCTTGGAAGTGGTATAATTTCGGGCGGAAAACTCATTGATGGTCATGATGGATTTGCTGGAGAAATTGGACACACCATTGTTTATCCCGGAGGCCGTGAATGCGGATGCGGACGATTTGGGTGCATTGAAACCTATTTGTCGGCATCGGGAATTGTTAGAACTGCTTTTGAACTGATGGTTAAATATAAAGCCTCAACGATATTGAGCAATTTTTCGTTTAGTACAATGACTTCAAAGGATGTTTTCGATGCTGCAATCCAAGGCGACTGGTTGGCACGGGAAGTTTTTGCTAAATCGGGGGAAATTTTAGGCCTTAAGTTGGCTGATATTGTGGCTACGTTGAGTCCAAGAGCTTTTTTTGTTGTTGGCGGAGTGGCTCGTGCTGGCGACCTTTTGTTAAAACCCACTCGCGAAAGTATGGAGAGAAATCTATTGTCGATTTATAAAAATAAAGTCAAAGTGCTGCCTTCTGGATTGCCTGGAATGGATGTGGCGATTCTTGGAGCCGCCGCTCTTGTGATGTCTCAACGTGTGGAATAGGGTTTTCTTTTAAAATTGAAAATAGATAAAAGGCTGTATCCCTGACGCTTGGAATTGATAAAGTATTACGGCGGTTATTATTACAATTGCAATTTTCACCCACAGCGGAACGGCAATAAATAACTTCCTGTAATATCTCTTCCATTGTTTTGGTAACCAGTGTATTGTGAGCCCAATTATGATTAATGAGATGGGCGCTTTGTAGCCTGCTATTACGTCAAACATTCCACTCCACTGAAAATTAAAGGCTATTTGATACAACATGTTATTTATATGTGTCATATCAACTGCCCGAAAAAAGACCCACGAAAAACAGACGATATGAAACGTCAAAATCACTCCAAATAGTTTGGCTGTTTTATTGCTGGCAACAAAATAATTCATTCGTATTTTATCGAAAGCCAACGCTACGCCATGAATTGCTCCCCACAGAATAAACCGAAAATGAGCTCCGTGCCATAATCCACCCAAAATCATGGTGATTAGTAAGTTAACATAGGTTCGGATGTTCCCTTTCCGATTTCCACCAATCGTAATATAGAGGTAATCTTTCAACCAGCGCGAGAGGGAGATATGCCATCGTCTCCAAAAATCGGTGATAGATGTTGCCTTGTACGGCGATAAAAAGTTGGTTGGCAGTCGGAATCCCAATAAAAGGGCTACTCCAATGGCAATGTCGGTATAGCCCGAAAAGTCACAATATATTTGGATGGCATATCCATAGACAGCCATTAGGTTAGTAAACCCGGAATAGAGGAGCGGATCGGTAAAAACGCGATCCACAAAATTAACGGAAATGTAATCGGAGATAATGATCTTTTTTATCAACCCGTTTAAGATCAAGAAAAGTGCATATCCCAATTCGTACCTTCGTAACCGAAATTCCCGATATAGCTGAGGCACAAATTCTGCTGCTCTAACAATTGGTCCGGCAACTAGTTGTGGAAAAAAGGAGACGTAAAATGCAAAATCAAACATGCTTTTCACGGGTTTAACTTTATAGCGATACAAATCCACTGTGTAACTAATGGTTTGAAACGTATAAAACGAGATTCCCACCGGTAATATAATCGAACTTTCGTCAAAAGCACTGTTAGTGAATATGTTGCCCAGTTTTGCTAACCAGTTTGTGGTTTCAATATTTGTGTCGAAAAGTGTATTTAACGAATTTGTAAAAAAGTAGGTGTATTTGAAATATCCCAAAACGGCCAAGTTTATAATCACACTTGCCGTAACCGCATAATCTCTCTTCCTTTGGGTGTTGGCGTTGTAAATGGCATTTCCCAAATAGTAGTCAGCGAAGGTCGAGAATAGTAATAGCCCGAAATAAAAACCGCCGCTTTTGTAGTAAAAATAGACGCTCACCAGAGCAAGCCAAATGTTTCGAGTGCGTAAATTTTTGTGAACAAGCGATAGTCCTAATAACACAACGGAGAAAAATATCCAAAAATCAATCCGAGTAAAGAGCATCGGATTGGTAGCATTGTAGGATATTATTGATTCCCAAATTGAATACATGAACAGTGTTATTTCGTTAGTTCTAATTGACCAACATTGGCATCGTATAATTTTAGCAACGCAATATAGAATAAATCAGCTTTAAGCGTGTAACCTTTGGGTGATAAATGAATTAAATCTCGTGCCGCCAAACTGTCGTATTGCCATTGCTGAATTGAGTTGTGTCCACCCATAATTGAATGAAAATCCCAAAAAGCGAGATTGTTTTCTTTGGCTACAGTTTTTATTACTTTATTTATTGTGTTGATATTTAGCGACATATCAACACCTCGTCGGGCGTGGTTATTGGGCGTGGTTAACAGAATGGGTGTCAATGGACACGCTCTTTTGATGGTGTTTAAAAGTTGGGTGTATTTCTCTTTGTACTCCGTTGGCGATATAACGCCTGCATAGGCATCATTGGTGCCCAGCGATAAAACAATGAGCGTTGGTTGGAGACGTTGCAGTTGATTTTCGAAAAATAGACATCGATTATACGATTCTGCAGATGCTCCGTTAATCCCAATGGCATGATACTCAATGCCGGGCAAATCATTTCCAAATTCCACTCCGAAAATATCGAATTTTCCTTTGGCTTTTAATGCGATTTTTATATTCACACTTCGTTCATAGTTGGGAAGTTGATAGGTAGCGTTTTTATCGGCACCGGGTTCAATGTTGAATTGTAGCGTAGTTTGGCTTGTCTCTATCCATATATTGCCTTCTTTTTCAGAACCATACCAAAGATTAATGGTGTTAAACGATTCGCTAATGCTATCTTTTATGTTGATGATGAGGTTTATAATTGTGTCTGTGGTTGTTATTTTTACGCCATAGAGTCCAATTTCGGAGGGCTCCTTTATTTTTGTGCTGTAGGAGGCAACCCATTCATTGTTGGAGGTACATTGGTAGTTGTGCGGATTGTTGGTTTCTGCCAGATTATACGGAAAAATCAGTCCACGCGAGCCCGACATTCCGGGATGAAGCATTTGTAGTTTGTTTCTTATGTTGCTGGTGAAAAAATCGGCTTGAATATGACTGTCGCCAATATGGGCGATGATGGTTTTTTCGTTTCCGTCGATGAGTTGAATAATGCTTTTGGTTAGTTTGTTGGCAAATCTGCCGGAAACGTCGTCGATGTGATTTAATTCATAATCGATGAATTGATATTGAGTAATTTGAAACGGATCGTCCTGAGCTGCACACGTTGATATTACGAATGCTAGAATGGGGGCTAACAATATACGTTTTGTGTATCTTTTTATGGGTGAAAAGGGCATTTTATGTCTCTACTTTCGGTTATACTAGAACTTTATTACTTGTAATTGTGCATTAAGGCTTCATAAAACATATGTGCAACAATGCGTCCTCCACGAGGATTAAAGTGCACAAAGTCTGTACGAGCCAACGGTGGTTGTGCAAAAACCCACGAGGGCATGCTGTTTTTTCCGCCCATGGCTTCGTATAAATCCCAGAAGGCGCATCCAGTTCGGAATGCAGCATTTCGTTGAGCGTCGCGTATGGCGGGAATATTTGGGTACGATTCGTACCATGTATCTTTTTTTCGCGACATATCACTAACTCCAACTACTATAATGGGAGTGTCGCCGGCCGCTTTTCGTAAATGTTGCAGTTGTTGAACTAGCAGTTCTTCGTACCATTTATATCCTTTTACAACATTTGGGACAATGTTAACTCCAAATTGAAAAACAATCAGACGAACGTTAATTTGTTTGAAAAAGTAACTGAGCAACTGTTGTTCAATCAATGAAAATTCAGCGCCCGAACTACCTCGCCAGGGAATATTGTCCACCGATATTCCGCTAATTTGGTCGAGCGAAAGGGCGTAAAAGGAAGGCGATTGCTCCGATTCAAACTTAAAAACGATATCATTGGGCGTATTGTCAATCTGGAATCCAAAGACATTTAATGGTTCTTCGAGCTGTATCTGATCTTTCATCAGTAACGAGTCGCCACCATAAATCTCAATATCCAAAGGAGTTTCAGAATGACCTATGAATAAGCGACATCGGTTGTATTTACGTGCCGAGTGATACGATAAGTTTGAAAGCTCATAACTTAGCCACGCTTTATTGGGGGGAATTGCCGAAAATTGGTTGGTTTGACCCATAATTCCATATCCAATCGCATTGGCAACCGTATCTTTCTTTTGCATTACGTTGTCGCGCTTCCAATCATCCGATGCTTTTTGATTGATGGTAGCATGATCAGCAATGGGTTTGTCGCACAGCAGTAAACCGGGTCCACTGCCTCCAAAACGTTTTTGAAAACGATTGCGGATATACCCAGTTAACCGGTCGCCTTCAATTTGTGAGTCGCCGTAATGCAAGATACGAATGTTTCTTTTTCCTGTTTCCGTTCGCAACGCATTGTAAAACGACTCCATTATTTTTGGATTATCGGGCGGGAATTGCAATTTGTGAATGCGTTGCTGAATGGTTGTTGCAATTACCCGAACGGTATCTATTTTCTCTTCTGTTTTTTGAGGTAAAATGGGTTCTATTATAGTATCGTTTGGAACGGAATCGATTTGTAAAACGGGCTCCTCTGTCTCAATTTCTTTGAGCACATTGGTTACTAAAGTGTCGATGTTTGTGTAGGAAACACTATCCTTTTGAAACATTGATATGGGGTGGGGCAGCGTAATGGTTGTCCCAAAGAATTGAATTGGAAATTGGTTTAAAATCAACGATACTGCACCAAGTATCAAAAGCGTGGCGAGTGTTAAAAGGAATAGTGTACTTGGTTTTAGAGGGCGATTCATGGACTTTAAATGCTATTCTAAACGCTTAATTCTTATTTGCTGTCCGGGTTTAAGATCTTTTCCAGATACTAATCCGTTGATTTTAAGTAGGTCTCTGTCGGATACCCCTTCGTATTTTTTAGCAACATCCCATAAAGTATCTCCTCTTTTAAGGGTGTAGAAAATGTATTTGTCATCGTCAGGGTAGTTTGGAATTGGAGTTTTTGGCGAATTTGTTGTACTTATTCCAACCCTTTTCTGTTTTGCTGCAAAATCGAGGCTGTTTAATTCATTGTAGTAGTTGTATTTCGATTTTGGCACATAAATCAGTAGTTTTTGTCCCGCTCGGATTACGTTTTTGTATATATTATTCCATTCCCGAATGTCATTTATGGAGACATTAAACCAGTTTGCAATAAATCCCAGATTATCGCCGTAGGCTACTGTGTAATTTAAAGCGGTATGATTTTTTGTTGGAGGTGCTCCATATTGCGATCCTCTTACTGGCGTTGCTGCCAATGTTTCAGGATTGAAGAAAATACTGTCTTTATACCCGTAAATGGAATCTTGCAAATCGATAAATCGTGTTGCATATTCAAAGGGTAAACGAAGTGGATATGCGATTTTGGAGGTTGCCGGCAAAATGTCACGGCGATACTGTGGGTTAAGATCCCGTAACTGGCTAAGTGGTAGATTAAGAATTGTGGACACTTGTTCTAAATGAAGCTGTTTGTGAATCAGTATTGTGTCTGTTAATGCGGGCATTGAGATCTCTTTTGCAGTAATGTTGAAGTCGTTGTGGTGTTCCATTACATACATAGCGGCAATAAATCCGGGGACGTAATTTCTCGTTTCTTTTGGCAATCGGTAATAAATTTCCCAGTAATTCGTGCTTCCTCCCGATCGTCGAATGGCTTTATTTACGTTTCCTGGGCCACAATTGTAGGCGGCCAACGCCAATGTCCAATCGTTGTAAATGGAGTGGAGCTGTGTCAAGTATTTTATGGCTGCTTTTGTCGATAAAACTACGTCACGTCGTTCGTCAACAAAAGAACTGATTTCTAAGCCCATATATCGTCCGGTGGCATACATGAATTGCCACAATCCAGTGGCACCGGCTCTTGAGACAGCTCGTGGATTGAGGGCCGATTCAATTACTGCCAAATATTTTAACTCCATGGGTAGATTTGCAGCATCCAGCTCCTTTTCAAAAATCGGAAAATAATATTCCGACAATCCCAAAACGGTGGATGTTAATTCTCTTTTTCTATGAGAGTAAACCTCTATAAAACTTTTAACAATTGGATTGTACGACACATCAAACAATACGGGCATTTCTGCCATCTGTCGCATAATTACACTATCGTTAATGTCTAATTTTGGGAGTGCTGTCGAATCTATGGTTATATCGCTCACAAATAGCGTGTCGCCAATGGTTTTTGAGGTGTCTTCCATGGCACTTTTTACGTAATACGATAGCAACAAACTGTCGTAATCACGTTTCAGTTTTTGCTCCATAAATATTTGTTCAATCTTAACGGAGTCGTTTTTAATACTCGGATTGTAAAGGTTTATTATTGTTCCCAAAAAAGCGATGAGGAGTGTTGATTGCATTGTCTGTTATTTGCTTAATTACGTGAATATTTGATCTGATTTCAAAAATAGGGTTATTTGCCTGTTTTTATGTGGAAATATTGATGAATGGTTAAAAACTGATGGAAAAGGATAGGCCAATATTTGTTTCCGTCTTGCTTGTCCCTTGTTTATTGATCGGCGAGATGTAAGGAGCGAAGTGCATGGATAAATTATCGCTTACATCGTAGTCAAGAAGATTGGCATCAACATTGGCATCTAAAATATTTAAGACATATAATAACCCCATTCCGATATAATTTAGATCTCGATATTTTCGCCATTTGTCTCGTCTATTTTGAATTGCTTCCGCCGCTACTCCAGGGTATGGATTGGTAACAGCTGGATCTGTTTGTGATAATAACATCTGTTCGTATTCATCACGATACTTTACGTATTTCGTATTGTTGAGGTCTGCAACATAGATCAACGTTGAAAATCCAGCATAAATTATCGGCATTTTCCAATATTTTTTGTTGTATAATTGACCTGATCCAGGAAGAATTGCTGACATTAATGTAGCGGCTGCTGGACTTTGCGTTTTTTGACGCCGGGCAAATGCATCAACAACATTTGTTAAATATATGGCACCCATTCCTACAAAAGAGTAGGTGCGCAGCGATCGAAAATGATCCGCTTTGTCTTTTAACTCCGTGATGCTGTAATCTGGATATAAATCCCATTGTGGATTGGAAGTCGAAAGTGCTGCTATTTTGTTGTTGTACGCTTCCAGATATCCATTCATTATATAGTTTGTGCGGTACACCGCATATCCAGTTGCTGCTAATCCGGTATAGAATAAGGGCGTTTTCCAATAGTCTTTATTGTAAAGTTGTCCTGTTCCCGGAATAACAGCCGACAAGGAGGTCGCTATGATCTGTTTGCGTTTATTTATGTAGGCAACAGAGTCAATGCGATTATCTTGTAAATTGTTTCCACAGAACGCAGTTGCCGTCGATAAAATAAACAAGAATGCAAGTATTTTAATTCTTAACAACACGATCGTGTTTATGAATTTAGATTTTCAAATAGTCCGAGAATTCGTTCTAATTCGGTGTTATTTCTAAAGTGAATAATTATTTTCCCTTTCCCCTTGTTATTACGTTTGAGCTCAATGGGAGATTGAAATTGACCCGTTAAAAACTCTTGTAGTTTCTCGTACTCTTCCGTGAGATCCGACCCATCGTCGTTTTTCGCTAGTGTTGTAGTACTTTCTGTATTTTGAAGTTCCTTAACTAGTTCTTCCATTCGTCGGACTGAAAGATCGTTGGTTATGGCTTCTTCAAATATCTTTAATTGGAGCTCTTCGTCGGTAATGGTAATTAATGTACGTGCATGACCCATGCTGATAACTCCCATTCGGATTCCTTTTTGAATCTCGACAGGCAGACGTAGCAGTCTAAGATAGTTCCCAATGGTTTGACGCTTTTTTCCAACACGCTCACTAAGAACTTCTTGTGTTAATTTGCATTCGTCCATTAGACGTTGATACGAAATAGCAATTTCAATGGCATCAAGGTCTTGACGCTGGATATTTTCCACCAAAGCCATTTCCAACATTCCTTGATCGTCGGCTTCACGAACATAGGCTGCAATCGTAGTTAATCCGGCTAAACGTGATGCTCTTGTCCTTCTTTCGCCCGAAATAATTTGGAAACGATTATTCTCTGTTTTCCGTACGGTAATGGGTTGTATTATACCAAGTTCCTTTATTGATTCAGCCAACTCATTCAACGCTTCTTCGTCGAATGTTGTACGAGGTTGATATGGATTTACATCAATTTGATCGAGGGCAATTTCTTGTACAGAACTGTTTTGTGCGGGTTGATGTGCCCTAGGAGCTTCTTCTATCAGTGCTCCTAATCCCCTTCCTAGGGCGTTTTTTTTTGCCATCATGTGTGTTGTAAAGTTTATAATTATACGGTCTTTTCGCTATTTGGGATTTTTGTAGCGTCGTTTCGCTGAATCATCTCTTTTGCCAAGTTTAGGTAGTTTAGCGAACCGTTGCTGTTTGCATCGTAAAGGATAATTGGTTTCCCATAACTGGGAGCCTCGCTTAGTTTGACATTTCTTTGTATAATAGTTTCGAAAACCATATCTTCAAAATGAGTTCGAACCTCATCAACTACTTGATTGCTCAAGCGTAGTCGGGAGTCGTACATGGTTAAAAGAAAGCCTTCGATTTCAAGCGCTTCATTTAATTTCGATTGAACTATTTTTATTGTGTTCAGAAGTTTTCCTAATCCTTCAAGTGCAAAATATTCACATTGAACCGGAATAATTACGGAGTCGGCAGCCGTTAGCGCATTCAGTGTTATTAAACCAAGTGATGGTGAACAGTCAATTAAGATATAATCAAAATCCTCTCTAATTTTGCCAATTACGGTTTTTAATAGATATTCCCGATTTGGACGGGTCAACATCTCTATTTCAGCTCCAACCAAATCAATGTTTGATGGAATAATTTTTAGTCCTTCAATTTCTGTGTCAAGCATAATGCTTTGAGGATCAATCTCTTCAACAAGACATTCGTAAATACTTGTTTTTATGTTGCGTACATCAAATCCAAACCCTGATGTTGAGTTGGCTTGAGGATCAGCATCTATTAAAAGAATTTTCTTCTCTAAAACGGCTAAACTTGAAGCTAGATTTATTGCTGTGGTCGTTTTCCCAACGCCTCCTTTTTGATTTGCTAATGCGATGACTTTTGCCATACTGTATATGTTTTTGAAGGTTTTTCTTTAATTTTATTTACTAGGTATTATTATTGACAATAAGGTCGCAAGTTAATCATTTTTTTTACACCTATGAGTTTTTGTTGAATATTGAGAATTGTTATTCAACCCGAATATTTCTTGTTTGGGGGACTTCCAAAGTTTCAGCCGTTTATAGATTTTACTGAGATGTTGATTTGTTGATTTGCCAAGTTGTTGTGGTGATGAGTTGATGTGTTGAGATACTTCCTGATGTTTTTACGTATTGCAAATACCAATATTTCATAAATGCGCTATAATGGGTGCAAATATCATTACCGACAAGATATTTAGCGTGTAATGATTTGGTAGAGAGTTATATCGTCAAGAATAGTACCCAATCGCAACGAATAAAGAACCACAAAGTTGAGAATAAAACCGGATGTTTTTTGATCCCCATATACGCGATTCAAGAACTATTGTCTTAAACGATGTTCGTGGTTTTTAATTCCGGGACATCTTTTTCAACGTCGCAATATTTTCAGGATGCGTGATGTTTTTTGCATCGGATTTGTACAGACTGTCAATGCGCTGTTTGTAAGTCTCGTAAACTCTGTTTCGCACTATTTTCATGGTGCTATTCATCATTTTGTTTTGTTCGTTAAAATTATTGTCGAGTACGGCAATTGCCGATGGCAACCATCGTTCTGGAAACTCGCCTTCAAATTTTCCTCCCCGTCGGAAATGGTTTATATCCTCGTGTATTAAGTGCAAAATCCGTTGCTGTGTTTGCTCATCTTCTAAATCCATACCACGCTCTTTCACAAGCTGCTTTATGGATTCTTTGTTCGGCACAATAAGCCCAACGGTATATGGATCTTGGTTATTATGCAACATTATTTGATCAATAAATCTTGATTTGCTTACTAAGGCCTCTTCGATACTTTCTGGACTATATTTTTCGCCATCGTTCCCAATCAAAAGGCTTTTAAAACGTCCCAATACATTTAAGAACCCGTCGGCATCAACATACCCTAAATCACCGGTATATAGCCATCCATCTTTAATGGTTTCTTTTGTGGCTTCTTCGTTGCGGTAGTAGCCTTTCATAACATTTTCGCCTTTAATTACAATCTCGCCCTTTTCTTCTTGGGGTAGTTCGTTCCCTTTTTCGTCGCATATTTTCAACTGCAAATTGTCAACTATAAATCCGCTCGACCCCAGTTTATGTTTGTGCTGCGCATTGGAACTAATTATAGGAGTGGCTTCTGAAAGTCCGTATCCTTGAAGCATTGGAACTCCAATAGCGTAGAAAAATCGTTGCAATTCAATATCTAAAAGTGCGCCTCCGCCAATAAAAAACTTCAGCCGACCTCCAAATACTTCGCGTATCTTTGTAAATAAGATTGTGTCAAATAGCCGAACCAAGGGTTTCAACATAAACTTTAGCCCTTTCCCTTTGTTGTGCCCCTCGGCATTGTAGTACATTGTCGTGTTGAGAGCAAATTTGAATAAATTCTTTGTAAATGCTCCTTTGTCGGCAACTCCTTTCTCAATGTTTTTTCGAAAGTTTTTGGCTAGAGCAGGCACACTCAACAAAAGATCAGGTTTGGTCTCTTTAATGTTAATGGGAATGTTTTTCAGCGTTTGCATCGGTGTATCGCCAGTCTGTACAAAGGCAAGAGCCGCGCCCTTTCCCATAAAACTATAAATGCCTGCTACATGCGCAAAACAATGGTCGAGGGGTAAAATCAACAATGTTTTATAGGTCGGAGGGATGTCCATTAAACTGTAGGCCTGTTCAACATTTGCCGTATAGTTTCGGTGGGTAAGTATAATTCCTTTTGGATCCGCCGTTGTTCCCGATGTATATGTAATATTCACCGGTGTTGATCCATCAATGGATGTTCTGATTTTGTCCAGTACGGCCGATGATTCTTTTAAAATCGATTCGCCTTTTGAATAGAGGGTTTCGATTAAATAGTCCGCTTTATTGGTGATTTCGCAATTGTCCAAGTATATAACTGATTGTAAATTAAGAAGCTCTTCTCTTATGTTTTCCACCTTGTGGTTTTGATTCTTGCTTATAATTACGAATTTACTGTTGGAGTGATTTATTCTGAATTTCACCTCCGAAGACTCTAGTTTTATCGACAATGGGATATTAACTGCTCCGGAATATAATATGGCAAGTTCAGCAATAACCCAGTCCGTCCTTCCTTCGCTTAGCAAGGAGAGGTGATCGCCTGGTTGAACTCCAATTTCAATGAGTCCCAATGCTAAGCATTGAACTCTATGAAGTGTCTCGGCGTAGGATGTATCTATGTATTTATTTTCAATTTTTTCTGATAGAAAGGTGTTCGTAGCATATTTGTTTACACTGCTTTCAAACAATTCAAGTATCGTTTGCATATCTTTACCTTTAGTTGATTTGTTCTGTTTTCTGTCATCAAACATATGAAAATAATTTTGCGCATCAAAATAATTTTTTTCGTTTTTATTTTTTCGTTGAAATCATTTTATAATGTAAACAGGGCGTTTAAATGAAAGGGCTTCGTTTTCTTAAAAACAATTACATTATGAAAAACGTTCTTTTTTTATCAAATTTGTTTACAATTTATCCATCCGATATTTTATACGAGAACTAAATTAAATAGAATGAAAAATTTGATATTTTTAGTCTTTTTGACTGTAATGTTTGGGTGTAATACGCCTAAACCTAAATCAACACCAACCTCTGACATTGTAGGCTTGGCTACTCCCATACAAATGGGACAGGATAGTACGGTTGTGTCAATTCATAGTTATGTTAGCAATCCAGAATTGATAAAAGCATTGATTTTCCCCAATGACTTTACCATACGACGATGGCCAGACCAGCATGTTGTTACATTGTATCATGATAATTGTACATTGGGGTTTCTAAATTATTTGAAAATAGTCACTGTTAATGATACATACCACATATTGATGCTGAATAATACGATAATGCAATCGGATCATTCTTTGGATATGATAGATTTTCTTGCCAATAAATCGAACAGTGATGCCGTAATCATAAGGTTTAAAAATAGTCCTATTTCTATATTTGCTGTATGGGAAAATCAGTTGTTGGCAATGCAAACATTGACCGAAACCGATAAGGAGTTAGAACTGAATTTGCCCGCAAAAGCTAAGGAGTTTGATTTGTCAACAGTTCGAATTTGGACAGTGGATGCTCAAGGGGATATCAACAATGTGGAATTGTTGTTCAATGGCAAAAATGCCATATTGAAATGATTTTTAGGGTGTCAAAAAAAATGCCAACCCTAGGGTTGGCATTTATGTAAATACTTTAGTAGTTACTAGCTGATAATCTCAACGTTAACAGCGTTCATTCCTTTTTTTCCGCGTTCAACTTCAAATTTTACTTTGTCATTTTCACGAATTTTGTGGATCAAACCTGTTTGGTGTACAAAAATGTCTTCGCCACCATCATCGGGTTTAATAAAACCGAATCCTTTTGTCTCGTTGTAGAATTTAACTGTTCCTTCTCTCATGTTTGTAATTGTTAATTGTATTAAAAGGTATTAAAAAAGTTCTTTTACTTCTAAGGGACCTTGTTTTTACATTGCAATGATCACCTTGGTATTTTGATTTCTTTTATTCAAAACTAGGCTTTAGAGAAGCAACCGTTGGAATAATCCCGTGTGGAACTAACTGCAATTGTCTATTTTTGTTTCTAAAATCAATGCAAATATAAACCTATTTTTATTCCTTCCAAAGTTTTTAATGTTTTATTACACTAAAATTTCCTACATCTTAATATTTAGATTAGCAATATGCAAAACAGATGATTATTTGTTTTAAATAGCCCTGTATAGCGGTTGTTTTGAATCATGTTTTAATGTCTTGTTTTATTCTTCCTTGCTACGGAAAACTTGTTTTTTGATCCTAGGCTTTATCTAATCGGATAGAATTTGTATTTTTGCCTCAAAATCTTTCTATGACACCTATTTCCGTAGTAATAATAACTTTTAATGAGGAGCAAAATATTTCGCGATGTTTAGCATCTGTGATGGGGCTTGCCGATGAAATTGTTGTTTTAGATAGTTTTTCCTCCGACGGAACTCAAGAGATTTGCGAGAATTATGGAGTGAATTTTTATCAGCATAAATTTGATGGGCATATTGAGCAAAAGAATAGGGCGATTGGTTACGCCAAATATCCCCATGTTTTGTCGCTGGATGCCGACGAAGTGTTGAGCGATGAACTCAAAAAGTCAATTCTTGAGATTAAAAATAATTGGAGTCGTGATGGGTTTTACTTTAATCGACTGACCAATTATTGTGGTCAATGGGTTCGTCATTGCGGTTGGTATCCCGATCAAAAACTGCGCCTGTGGGATAGTAGAAAGGGAGCGTGGGGGGGTAATAATCCACATGATGAATTTATCCTGCAATCTGGGTGTACCCAACAACATATTAAAGGTGATTTGTTGCACTATTCCTATCATTCAATTACTGAACATGTAAAACAAGCCGACAATTTTACCAATATTACCGCTCAAAATGCTTATAGTCGTGGGAAAAGAAGTTCCGTATTTAAAGTGTGGACTTTGCCAAAATGGAAATTCTTTCGCGATTATATTCTGAAACGTGGATTTCTCGATGGCTATTATGGATATGTGATTTGTAAGATTAGCGCAAACGCAACTTTTTTGAAATATGTGAAACTTTTGCAACTTCAGAAAAACAAAACGTTATAATATTGAATAAGAATTGCATACATATTTACAGCAACGTTTTATAATATTTCAAATGCGTTGTTCATTCATTAGATTACTAAGGATATTATATTGTGAAAAAAATTCTTTTAAGCCGAACCGATGCCATTGGCGACATGGTTCTTACCCTGCCAATGGTTGACGTAATTAAACAACAATGGCCTCATTGTCAAGTCTATATCATGGGTCGTGCATACACCGAGTCCATTGTTAACGCTTCGCCTTTAACCGATGGCTTTGTTAATTGGTCGGAGTTGGAGTTGCAGGACGACCGCCAAATCGTCTCTTTTTTCAAGGAGCGGAATTTTGATGCTATTGTTCACGTTTTTCCAAATAAACGAATTGCTCGATTGGCAAAGCGTGCCAAAATTGAAGTTCGTGTTGGAACGAGCCATCGTCTTTATCACTGGTGGACTTGCAATAGAAATATGAAATTGTCGCGCCGGAATTCATTGTTGCACGAGTCGCAATTGAATATAAAATTACTCGAAGGTGTTGGGTTGACCAAAGATGTTGATTTGTTGGAGATGAGAAATTTTGGACAAATCAGCCCAAATACTCCACTGCCCGAAAATCTTGATGCATTATTATTGTCGGATAGAAATAAGGTGATATTACACCCAAAATCCAAAGGAAGTGCTCGGGAGTGGAAAACGGAGAATTTTGAAATGTTGGCAGCGATGCTAAAGCAACAAAATATGGACGTTTTTATAACCGGGACAGCAAAAGAGGGCGAACTTATCATAAGGAATTTAGGACATAAGATAACTCATGCTCATGATGTTACTGGGCAAATGACGTTGCCTCAACTGATAACATTTATTTCAAAGTGCAACGTTTTGGTGGCAGCTTCCACAGGACCGCTTCATATTGCAGCTTCTTTGGGGATTCATGCAGTGGGAATTTATCCTCCAATCCGACCAATGGATCCGCGACGGTGGGCTCCAATGGGTAAGAAAACGTCCGTTTTGGTTGCTCAAAAGGAGTGTTCATTGTGTCGAAAAACAAATCATTGTGCATGTATGCAAGAGATAACCCCACAAATGGTTTTTGACGCAATTGTTTCTAATTTAGTCAAATAGCAGGGCGATTGTCGTTTTTTTTAATGTTCTGAATGCCGAAAATTTAATTTGGTTGTTTTGTTCAAATTAACCTCTTTTCCTTTTATTGTTGGGCATTACAAGCATGTTATTTTGGTGTGTTTATGATGGTGTTTTCTTAAACTTATGTTAAGTTTGATGAAGTCTTGCCTTTTATTGCATTTAAATTGCTATTTTGACTCACTTAAAACGTATAAATATATTTTAGTATGAAAACTCTATTTTTAACATTCGGTTTTACTTTATTGTCTGTGGTGCTTTTCTCTCAAACTGTTTTAAAGTTTGAAACACATGGATATGGCAATCAGTTTTCAAATTTGATGCTTACAACTCAAAACGTTGAAATTGGAGAGAAGGGCGAAAATGTAACATGGGATTTTTCGCATGTTAGTATGAAAAACGATTTTGTGGCCAATTTTGCTGATCCCAAATCGAAAAATGATGGTCTGATTTTCCCGAAAGCAAATATCAAATTAGAAGAGTTTGAAAACCAATTCTTTTTTGAAGCCAACGAAAGGGAATCAAAACAAGTTGGATATATCTCAAAAGAGGGGAATGTTATTAAATACAGCGAGCCATTTGTGAAAATGAAATATCCTTTTGGTTATGGAGATACATTTTCAGGAAAATATGCCGGTGAATGTTTAAAAGATGGAAAATCGGTTGGTCCGATAAATGGTAGATACAGCGTAACTGCCGATGCGTATGGAACACTCATTTTGCCTGGAGCATTAACCTATTCAAATGCGTTGCGAATTAATGAAACACAGACCTATATTCAATATATTAACGACGAAAAATATGAGATCACTCACGAAGCTTTCCGTTGGTATGTTCAGGAGCATCGTTTTCCTGTGTTTGTAGTTGTACAAAGTCAGTGGAAATACCCAAATGGGAAGTTTCACAACGCAACCCGAACAGTGTATAATCCAGTTGTTATTTATCACGGTAGTGACGCTCTTGCTATTACTTCAACTCAATTGGAACGAAAACTGTCCGTTTTTCCAAACCCAATACTGAACGATTTTAGTGTGCGCGTTTTTACCGATAGCCCAAAAGATGTGTTGCTCCAAATTTTTGACATCAAAGGGAATTTGATTCATATGATTGATCATTTGAAAAACCTTGAAGGTGAAATGTTATTCTCGGTTTCAGCCAAGAATTTAGGAATGGAATCAGGGATCTATCTTGTAAAAGTTAATTCTGCCAATGATGAATTTGTTGAGCGAATCGTAGTTCAATAACCCCATTAAAAATATAAATTTGTAGGTCGGAAGTTTTCCGACCTACATTGTTTTATGGCCTATTGAAAAATGAAAAGTCTATTCAAGAAAATATCAGCTTCTGTGAAGCAATCTATTATCTGGCTTTGGTGGCACATGCCATTTAATAGAGCTGTAAAACATCGAATTAAAGATCGATTCTTTCGGACTTTTGGGTTTTTATTTCGGAACACAAAGCCGTATAAAAATTGGCTTGCAATTAGGAACATATCCAGTGCCGTTGATTTTGACTCGTTGAGTTCGTATCCCGACAATTGGTCTGTAAAAGAGCTGGATTTACCATCGGAAGAATACACCCGCAAACCGATCAATATTGCACGAGTTGTGTTTGTAATTCATGCCTTTTATCCGGAGGTGTTTGGCGAAATTCTTGAACAGTTATCGCGAGAGTTTAGTGGAAAAGAGACCAAACGTCCTATAATATTGGTGAGCACTACCGCTAACTCCGTTGATGTTGTAAATGAAATGTTGGGAAAGGCCCTTTTTCAGTTTCAAGTATTTCAATTTGATAATCGGGGGCGCGATATTCTACCTTTTCTGCGGATTTTAAAAAATATCGATGACGATGGAGTTATGATTGTTAAGATTCATACCAAGAAATCGAACCATAGGCTTACAGGAGATTTGTGGCGTAAAGAGTTGTTTGATAGTCTGTTAACCGCAAAAAATATTTTCAGGGGAGTAACCTATTTTAATCACAACCCAAATGTGGGAATTATTGGTCCAAAAGGTCATCTTGTTCCCATGTCTCTTTATTTTGGGGGAAACGCATTAGCATTACAGTTTTTTTGTGGAAAGTTTGGAATATCTGTTGAGGTGCTGAAATCTCTTAATTTCGTTGCAGGGAGTATGTTTTTTGCCCGTTTGTCGGCATTGCAACCGTTGCTTGATCTGGAAATTCCCGACGAAATGTTTGAGCAAGAGGCTGGTCAGAACGATGGAACTATGGCGCATGCTATTGAACGAGTTTTTAGTTTGAGTTGCGCATTGTGCAATATGGGATTGGTGGACACATCATTTCCAAAGAGTCTTGAAAATTTAGGAGTTACGAAAGATCATCCATATACGTGGTAAAAAAAAGTCGGTTGTTTATTGAATGAAGCAACCGACTTTTCATGAACTCATTTTATACAGAGTTTTTAGTAAACCACAAATTTTGTTGATCTCTCATTCGACAGTCGAATTATATAAACTCCTTTTGCAAGATTGCCTACGTTCAGTTTTGAGTTGGCAGTTTTGATTTGTTCTTGCCGTTCAATTCGACCAAATATGGAGATAATTTGAAAATCCTTCTGAATAAATTTCTCAGCATTTTGAATTTCAATTATGTTTGATTCCGGATTGTAAAAAATCAAAATGCTGTTGTTTTCAGTTTCAGTAATTGCCGATGGTGCTGTTACTTCAATAATAACATCCGTCTCTACGGTTCCACTGCTGTAGTCGAGACTAAATTTAATGGTCTCTTCTCCAAGCCAAGCATTGTCGGTCGAAGAGATTGCCAACTCCCAATCGGTTATTGAAATATTAATGTATTGATTCCCAGTCCATGTGAATTCCATATTATCCATCGGCATGTTGGTGGCAACATAGTCTGCGATGTTCACGTTGAGAATTGTTCCTCGTTCAAATGAGAGTTGAGCAGGTAGATTTAACGTGGGAGAGGTTTGCGCCGTGAGGGTTGATATTTTAAAATCATCGAAATAGAACCCATCTTTATTTACACCTGCGTCACTGCGTAATGCAAAGCGGACTTGAATCTGTTTTCCTATAAATTGCGACAGGTCAATTTCCTCTGCTATCCAATCTTTTGTGCCATCGTATAGGGGCTGGTTGGTGGAATGATTTCCGATGGTTGTGTGTTTTCCGGTCATTGGAATCCATGTGGAACCATTCTCTGAAACTAAAAACTGTACATAATCGTAATTTGATTCCAGTTCCCATTTTGCCATAAATTCAACATTGGCCATAATTGCGGATGTTAAGTCAATGCTTTGATTGTAAGTTATATGAGTATTGGCATAGTTCGCATAATTGCCATTTGGACTATCCGTTATTGATTTGGGGGCTGAGAAATAGGCATTCGTTGTTGTGTTCCATGTCGAAGATGTCCAATTGTCCATTGTCTCACAGTTGTCATAGGCAAGTAAATTGATTTCTCCGTAGTGTTTTGTAATTGTGTCGGTCGAAGTAAACGCACCATTGGAAACGTGGGTAACCCATTTCACCACTTCTCCTTGAGGAGTGTTTGGTTTTAGCGTTATTAATGCGTTTCCTTGCGTCTCCTCTAGTTTCTCCAAGTTGCTGAATGTCTGTTCGTTACCAACGGAAAGAATGTTGTCAGAAATGGGTTCCATCCAAACCGTAAAATTGGATAATTCAACATTCCCCAACGGTAATAGCGAATAGTGGAAGTTGTAATCCATGGAAGAGATAAACCTTCCGGAGTTGTCAGTAATCTCGGCATAGGGCAAGGCGAATCGCATTATATACAAGTTCATTTCTGTATGCCCAGAACAGATCTCTTCTATTTTGTTTGCTTGTGGCCAAAAGCCTTCCGAAGGGCTTCCTGCCTCTGGTGTAAATGCTAAAATTTTATTCTTTGTGGTTTGTTCTCCATAAAACCAATCGTCACTTCCTCCGTTCGAGGTGTAGTTCAGCGTTTGATAGCATGTGCCATACGCATATCCATTTGCTTGGGTCATTCGTTTTGCATACTCAATAAAAATGGAGCTATCCGGCGTCAAAACATTATCGTATCCAAATGGATAAATAAGGATATCGCTGTAAGTGTGGTTGTTAAGTGCTAAGCTGAAGGCTCTTGATTCACATACTTCTTTAATAACTTGAGTTTCGGGTTCGCTAAAACCACTTGTTCCTCTGTAGGTCATTGAATTTCCATCGGTCGATGAGCCACTGTTGTTGTATCCCCACATATACCCAAAATTACGATTTAGGTCAACACCAACAGAACCTCCGGCATTCATTCGTTTGTTTTTACGCCACATACCGCCACCATTAGGGTCGGTGTTTTGGTTGTGGATGTAGCCATCGGGGTTGACGCAAGGAATAAAAAACAGCTCCAAATTGTTGACTAAGTATTCTATTTCCGGATTAGTAGCATAGTTTTCTAATAAATACCACATCTGAAATAGCATTTGTTGCATCCCTGCGGGTTCTCGAGCGTGTATAAGCCCTGTGTATAGCACTTTAGGTTTATCTTGGTCTATTTCTGGATTGTTGGAAATTCGAACCATATAGATGGGGCGTCCTTCAATGGTTGTTGTTGTGCTTGCGGGTGCTTTTACTGAAATTAAATCGGGAAACAACGAATGCATTTCGTCTAACTCGGCTAACATTTCGTTGTGATTATGATATCCGCCAAAGCTTCCAAGTTTGAAATTCGAAGGAGTTGTTACTCCATTATAATTACGTTTGTTTGATTTCAACGCTTCATTTAACGCATCAACATCAATTCCCTTATTCCGATTTACATAAAAAGCAGAAATATCATCAATTAATATCTCGAATTCCACACCGCTCTCTTTGATTCTCTCGATGTCGTGTGCGGAGAACTCTCCAATGAAATAAGCGTCTTTCTTTGATTCTAAACTTTCAAGTGAAAGTCCAAGTTTCATGAGTTTTTCGAAATGTGTATTTTTCGATGCATACACCTTTACACGACTATGCTTTGTTGTTTGTTCTGAAAACCCATGCAGTGCTGTTAGGAGTATGACGGTAAATAGGAGTAGTCTTTTCATTAAATAGCATTTTTAAGGTGTTGATAGTTAGAATTGTGCTTTACATTATAACTTTAGGGGCATTTTGAGCTTCTTTCGACGCCTTGAAATATCCGTAGGGTTCAAAACCAAACCATTTTGCAAATATCATTTTTGGGAACGTTCTTATGTAGGTGTTAAACAGTTGGGCAATGTCGTTATAACCATTTCTTTCCACTAAAATTTGTTGTTCAATCTCCTTTAAGTCAGCCATTAACTGCTGGAAGTGTACTGTAGCTTTTAAATCCGGATATTGTTCAACCACAACCATTAGTTTTGATAGGGCCGATGAAAGTCCTTCTTGCGCCGATTGGAACTCCTCTATGTTGTCAGCATTGAGGGAATTGCTATTAATATTAACGCTCGTTGCTTTTGAACGGGCTTCTATTACCTCTGTTAAGGTGCTCTTTTCATGGGTAGCATAACCTTTTACAACATTTACAAGATTTTCCACTAAATCAAGCCGGCGTTGGTAATTGCTTTCCACTTTTGCCCATTGCGATTTTACGGATTCATCTCTCGATACCATTCCATTGTAACTCGAAAAGCCCATAAAGAGTATTATTAATAGCACTAAAATTAATGGTATCCCGATTAATACAGATGCTAAACATCCGGTGCCCTTGGTCTTTAAATCTTTAGAATTCATGAGATTGTGATTTTGGTAGAGTTAAACACTTTAATAATTTGTTTGTTATAAGTAATCCTATTGAAAGCAAAAGTATGAAAAAAACTGATAATATCATATTTAATAAAGTGGAAGATAAAAGGGTTTTATCCCCGGATACTTTTGTATTAAGACTCGAACGAAAAAACGTCGTTTTTATACCGGGGCAATACCTATATGTTGGGATCCCCAATTCGAACGAAATCCGACAGTATTCGATATACAGTGGAATTTATGATCCGTATTTGGAAATATTAGTTCGTGCTGTTGATAAAGGAACTGTTTCGAATCAATTACTCAATGTTTCTGTCGGGGACTATTTAGATATTTCCGAACCCAAAGGTTTTTTTACGCTCCATGAAAAGGAAATTTCTGTTTCGTCGTATCTTTTTGTTGCAACCGGGGTTGGAATTGCCCCATTTCGCAGTTTTACACGAAGTTATCTAGAACTAAATTACAAACTGATTCATGGCGTTAGAACGGTCAGCGATTGTTTCGAATTGAATGAATATGATGCTCAGAAATATATCTCCTGCAGTTCGAGAGATAATTTGGGGAATTATCACGGTCGCGTTACCGATTTTTTGAAGGAAAATGAAATGGAACATACTCATTTATACATTTGTGGAGCACATGAAATGGTCAAAAACGTTAGTGATATTATGAGGAAAAAAGATTTTGATTTGCAAAATATACGGTCTGAAATTTTTTATTAAACCATGGTTTTTGCTAAATAATATAGTACCTTTGCTACCAATTATTGTGTGATAATGAAATGTTTATGTGATAATTACATCCGTTCGTCAAAAATTTAGAACATTTCATCTTTACAGTCGTACTACACAAGATAAACTACCTAGATTATGAACCGAAGTAAGATATTTATAAGCGTTTTTGGTGTGACATTCCTTTTTTTGTTGCATGTCTGTCAAAATGCAAATGCTCAGCCCAAATCGACCCCAATAGTTGAACTGGGGGCGGTTTTTAATATTACAGACTCTTCTGTAATGATTCCATATTCCGTTACGGGTGATCCTTCGGTAACGGAACAAGGAGTTTGTTTTAGTTTGAATAATACAATAACTATAGCGGATAATAAAACAATTGATTTTACTGTTAATGGAACAGGTTCAGATACCATTACTTTAAGTGGTCTAACAGCAGGGAAAAAGTATTATATTGCCGGGTTTGCTAGCAATCCGGATACAACTGTACTTAGTAGTGGAACTCCGCCTACTTTTACCATTCTGGCTACAAAACCTACTTCTGCATGTGGCGTAGTGAGTGCTAGTACATTGGAATCAACCTCGGTTTCGCTTACGTGGCCTGTGGCTACGGGAGCAAATCGATATGGTGCCTTTACAATTGAAGGGACTACTCCAGTAGATCTCACTTTGTTGCAAAATGGTATTTCTGCCGCTAATCAATCAAACGTAGCGGGTCTTAAAGTAGACGTATTTCCCAATAACTATTATACACAGGCAACTCTAATTCCCAATACTACATACACTACTACTGTTGTATCTGCAAATAGTGTAGGTTGGCCAGCAGTAACAATTAATTATTATACCAGTGAAGTTAGAACAATAACATATACAACTCTCAAAGTTGCCCCCACGATCCAGTCTTCCGAATTAGTTTTTTCTAATATAACTTCTGGTTCAGTTCAGATTTCATGGACAAATGGAAATGGCGATGGGAGAATTGTTAAAATGAATAGTTCTGACTCGTTTATTAATCCTAGTAGTGGGGATTATCCAACAGGGAATAATACATACGTCGGTGGGGAACAAGTTGTATATAATGGATCTGGATCGTCGGTGACGGTGTCAGGATTATCTAGTAATAGTACCTATTATATTCGTGTATATGACTATAATAATGCTGCAGTTGGTGAAACGTTGTTTAATGTATCACTTTCAAGCAATAATCCATCCTCAGTAACTACGAGCAAGAATCCGCCAACCACACAGGATCATAGTCTTGTTTTTAGTAGTGTTGGACTAGCAAGTATGACTGTTTCTTGGTCAAAAGGGGATGGCGAAGGTCGAATTGTTGTAATGAATGATGTTGATACGTATATTAGCCCCGAAGATAAAACGGATTATCCTGCAGATAATTCATGGAAATCTAATGGAGCCCAAGTTGTTTATAACGGAACAGGTTCTAGCGTAACTGTTAATAGTCTGACTTCTGGTGTAAATTATTATTTTAAGGTTTTTGCTTATAACGATCTGCCTGAGAAGAGCGTTTACTGTACTTTAACAGGAAGTGATAATCCAAAATCTCAGAAAACAATAGGAGGTGCTCCTTCTGCTCAAGACCATAGTTTTTTATTTAGTAACATATCGGAGAATAGCGTAGTTGTCGATTGGACAAAAGGAAATGGTGATTTTAGTTTAGTCTCTGTAAATACTGAGAATACGTTTGCTTCTTTAGTGCAATCTTATTTATACACTACTGATCCTGCATGGCAAGGTCTCGACGAGCAATATGTTTATAGTTCGAATGGTAGCCAAGTGACAGTAACTGGGTTAAGCGCAGGAACAAAATATTATTTCAGAGTGCGAGGATACAATAATGAGTTAAGCCCCGCTTATAATGTTTCAGAAGCGGCAAGTAATCCATCATCAATGATTACAAATGCTAGTGTTCCAACACAGCAAGATCACTCTTTGGGCTTTTCATCGGTTGGTAATGAGTCTATTACATTAAACTGGACGAGTGGAAACGGTAATGGTCATTTAATTAAGATGAACACCACAAATTCTTTTTCCGATCCAATTATAAACACGTTTGAAGAGATCAATTCAGCTTGGACAAACTTGGGGGAGCAAAGTATTTATTTCGGTACTGGAAATTCAGCTACGGTAACAAATTTGGATTCCCTTACCACATATTATTTTAGGGCCTACGCTTGTAATACGTTAGAGTCAGTTGTTTCATATAATATTGAAACAGCTACGGATAATCCAAAATCGCAATCGAGTGGAGGAACTGTTCAATGGATAGGGAGCATTTCGAGCGAATGGCAGAATTCCGGCAATTGGGTGCAGGAGATTGTTCCCGGTCTCGGAAACGATGTGATTATAGTTGATGCTGGTGGATCTGATTATCCTATATTAACACAGAATGTTTCTGTCAAAAGCCTCACTATTCAGGAGGGGGGGCAGTTAACTGTTGAAACAGGAATTGCTTTATCTGTTAGTGGAAATTTGGATCTGCTCGGTACAATTAGTGGGTCAGGTTCTCTAGTTGAACAAGGAACAGGCGTTGTGAGTGTCTCGGGAACATCAAGCTTTCAATTACATACGGGTATTACTTCCGATTGGCACTTAGCAAGTATTCCAACAAGCAATACAAACATCAATCAGTTTAATGGAAATTATGTGAATAGATGGAATGAGGAGACAAGTGATTGGACTCAAATGACAGCGTCGCATCCTCTCGAAGTTATGAGAGGATATTCAATTAAATATTATAACCAAAATATGGTTAAGTTTACGGGCACTTTCAACACAGGCTCTAAAGCTATTGGAGTAACAAGTGCGAATCCTGGGAATGAGGATTATGGATGGAATATGATTGGTAATCCATATCCGTCGGCTATTGATTGGTCTGCAACATCAGGATGGACTCGAACAAATATTGACAATACTGTGTATAAATATGATGCTTCACAAGGTATGTACGTAACCTATAATCATTTAACAGAAATAGGTGTTCCCGGTGGAACTACGGGGATTATACCTGCCGGAAATGGTTATTGGGTTTTGAGTAATACTGCAAGTGCTACATTAAGCCATACGAATGATATTCGGGTTCATAGTAGCGAGAGCTTTAACAAATCGCAAGAAAAAACGGGACATCGAATCCTACGACTAACCATATCCAATGGCAGTAAATCCGACGAAATGGTCATACTTCTTCATCCAGATGCAGGCGTTAATTTCAACTCAGGTATTGACGCTTATAAATTTTTCGCCTACATACAGGATGTGCCTCAGATTTATGCAATGTCAAATTCTCATGATCATAAATTGGTTGTGGCTTCTATTAACGAGAACAAGTTTGATAATATGCCATATGATGAATTTATTGAGATTCCCATTGGTTATGCAAATTACATAAATAAAACAATTTCTATTTCTGTTAATGAAAATAGTATTAGTGATAACTGCTTGGTTTATTTATATGATACAATTCATAATAAAGAGTACGATTTGGGTTCTGTTTTTTCAGGAACGAATGAAATAGGTGTTTTTAATGACCGTTATAAGATACGCATAGGTAAAAGATCTAAGCCTTTGGGCGTTAACAATACATTAACAACTAATTCTGTTGAAATTTTTTCGGTAAAAAACATGGTTTTTGTTGAATCAAACTCTTTAATGGTGGGAGATATAAAGATATATGATGTTAATGGAAGAGTCGTTTACAGAAGTGCCATTAATAACGTTGTTGAATTTATAACCGATCCTGTAAATAAAAGTGGTATATTTGTAGTTGTTGTTAATTTAAACGATCGCATGTATACAAAGAAGGTTTTTGTAGAATAAGATTTTAATTGTTTGGGAAGAATGAAAAGAAAAATAAATATAATAGTACTCCTCTTAATATCATTGTTTATGACAACTGATTTATGGTCGCAAAGTGAGTTTGGATCAAAAAAAGTTGGTCGTCATAGACTTTCTGAGGATAATAACCGAGGTAAAGGTCCACTACAGAAAGGTCCTCCCGGGCCAGGGGGAGGTGGAGGTGACGGCGATCCAATTCCAATAAATGGGGGACTGGTTCTGTTGGCTGGATTGTCAGCTGCTTACCTCTACAAACAGAAAACAAAAAAACAATAATAAAAAAGGCGAGTGGAAGAACACTCGCTTTTTTTTGCTTTATCACTCATAAGTATTACGAGTAATTCTCTGGACAACAGTAACATTATATGTTCAGATAGAAGTCTTTAGTTAACATGCGATATTGTTCGCTATATTGGTGCCTCCCGTTTATTTCCACAATTAAATTTTCCTCCTGCAGGTCTGTTTTCTCTGCAAAAAGCTGTACCATAAATCGATGACTCGGTTTAAGTGGCGTTGGAAATATATGGCATATTTTATTTGCATGTACGAAGTTTGAATCCGCTATTTCTAAAAGAGTTAATTTTTGTTCCGCGGGTAATATCAAAGAGATTGCTCCTTGCGGTGTGAGTATTTGCTTTGATGTTTGAATAAACTCAGCCAGATTAAAGAATTTATTTTGTCGGGCAATATCTCTATTTGTTGACGATGATTTAGGTCCTTGGTTGTAAAAAGGGGGATTGCAGATGATTAGATCATATTTTTTGTCCCATTTTGCTGCCCATGTAAAGAAATTGTTGTTCGTAATAGAAATTCGTTCTCTCCATTTTGAATGGTTCTTGTTTTCCGCTGCTTGGTGAGCTGCATCAATGTCGATTTCTATTCCATCAATCATTGAAAAGGGCGCTCTTTGCGCCATCATCAGTGATAAAAGCCCAGTGCCACAACCTACGTCGAGAATGCGACCGGTTTGGGGTACATTTGTCCAAGCTCCCAATAATGTTCCATCCGTGCCAACTTTCATGGAGCATTTGTCTTGATAAATTTTAAACTGTTTGAATTGGAAATAATTGTTCGCCATCGGACTTTACTATGCCATTTATCCTTGAACTCGTATAATCTGTCCGGTAATTTTTCCTTCAATACTTTTCAGGTATGCGTTAATAACTTTTGATGTTGGAACTGGAGTATGTCCAGGGAAGAAACTTCCTAATTTTTCGGCTGATAATTCAAGCAACCCTGGACTAACTGCATTTATACGTATATCGTTTTCAAGATTAATGGCTGTGTTTTTTACAAATGCATTCAAAGCCCCATTTGCCATTGCTAGACCTGTTCCGTATGGAATGGGTTCGTCGCATGTAATCCCAGTTGTTAATGTGAACGAACCTCCTGGATTTAGGTATTCAATACCTATTTTTACTAAAGCAACTTGTCCCATCACCTTGTGCTCAAATCCGGTATAGTAGTCTTCTAA
>JAQVXQ010000110.1 GCA_028709085.1 Salinivirgaceae bacterium
TCGACTTTGCGAGGAGATGCGAGTAACGGTTCCTGAGGATATGAAATATATTTGCATTTCGGAATCCACCGCACTTTATTTGCAGAAATACATTGTGTATAGGAAGAGAAAGATCTCGTTTGGAACCGGGAAATTTGACGATTTAATAAAGCTTATTCACAAAAACAAAAGCGAGAATTTTTTGGTTCCACTCAGCGATATTCACAACCAAGATATCCCTAATAAGCTGAACAAAGAGAAGGTGAAATTTCGTTCCGCTGTTCTGTATCGTACAGTGAGTGCTGATCTGTCCAACATGAATTTAGCTGATTACAACGCCATTGTGTTTTTTAGTCCAGGTGGAATTACTTCGTTATTTGATAATTTCCCTGATTTTAAACAAGATAAAATGATTATTGCTGGTTTTGGACCAACTACCTGTACTACAATTAAAGAAGCCGGGCTAACAATTAATATCCAAGCTCCAACTCCAAAAGCCCCGTCGATGATTATGGCTTTGGATCATTTTATTGCCGAAAACAACAAGAAAACAAAATAATATTAAAACAAGTGTTTGTATTTGTTACGAAGGAAGGAATCAGTTTTGGTTCCTTCTTTTTTTCATTTCAACCCATGGGGATGTTGCGTAGCAATGCGTGCCAATCCAGCATCAACATTTTTTGAAAAAAACGAAAATAACCGCTGAACTTTAGAATTATCGAACCGTGTTTTAGGAGGACGTGAACCTGTTTGAGCAAGATCCTTCGACTTAATGGGAGAAATTAGCGTGGTGTTTAATTCAAAAAATTGCGCCGTTTTTAAAGCAAAATCAAAAACAGAGAGATATTCCGACCCTCCAGCATGAAAAACCCCAACCTCGGAGGAGAAACACAATATCAATATTAAATCTGCTAAATCTTCGACATAAATGGGAGTCCGAAACTGATCATCAACAATATTCATGGGTTTCTGCTGTTCTAGATTTTGTTTTACCATGGTTACAATATTATTGCGCCCCTCAACTAAAGGAATCCCATAAACAAGAACAGGCCGAACAATGGCATAATTATCCAAAATACGTTTTATAGCCCGCTCGGCTGCAACTTTTGTCTCTCCATAAAAACTTACGGGGGAACAAGCCGACTCTTCCGTTTCAAACTCATTTTGACCACTAAAAACAAAATCGGAACTCAAAAAAACAAGTCGAGCACCCACTTTTTTTGAAACTAAAGCAATTTTTTCAGTGGCTTCTACATTTACCCTCCACGCTTCGTCGCGATTCAATTCGCAGTAATCAACCTGTGATAAAGCTGCCGTGTGGATAATGATATCGGGCTCAATATTTTCTATCAACCGCTCAAAATCCTCTTTTAAAAAATCAACCTCTACCTGTATTGCCGTATCAGAGGGAGTGGTTTTTCCATTCCGAACACACGCATAAATCTCTGTTTGAGGAGTGTTAAATAAATACTTACAGACATATCCGCCTATAAATCCAGAAGCACCTGTAACAACAATTTTTTTCATGTTGAATCAAATTTTATCAAAGTTAACAATATTTCGTATGCAAAAGGAATGCTCAATTAATCAACGTTATCTAGGAATTGACAACAATTGGTGATCGGTGATCGGTGATCGGCAAATAGAATTCAACTTTGTTTTTCTTGTGCTTTCCCAAAATATTCATGTCTGTGGTTAAAAAATAGCTCTGAAAATCGATGAACAGAGAATTATTCAAAAAAAAGAATTCGCTAAAAAATAGAAATGAAAACCGTACCTTTGCTCCTACTATCATTGAGTAATATAAAAAACACAAGATTCAACATCGTTTAATCGGGTCTCCTCTATGAATAAACAAAATACACTCTACCTTTCTGTTCTTGTGCTGATATTCGGATTTTCTAACCTGAATGCACAAAAACCATTCAAAGCCGGATTCTCAGTAGGTGCCTTAACAACCCAAGTGGATGGCGATGGTTATGGAGGATATGATAAATCGGGAATACAAGCTGGAGCGTGGGTAAGTAGAGAAGTGTCAAACGACTTAATTCTAATGTTAGAAATCGCATATCGGCCCAAAGGAAGTAAAAGTTCGTTGAAAGCAACCATTGATGACCAAGATTACTACAAACTGTCGCTCCATTATGTTGAAATTCCTGTAACACTCCGCTACCGAAATAAAAATTATCTATTCGACGTTAGTTTAGGTGCTGCCTATTTAGCAAAAGAGTCTGAAAAGGGGTATATTTTAGGAGGACTTTCAAGTTCCGAGACTCCAGGATTCAATAAGTTTGACCTAATAACAGCAGTGGGAATTGGCATTCAATTGAACGAAAACTGGAGTATTACAGCCCGATTTACCTACTCCGTAATTGATGCAGCCAAGAACTATCGGATGCCCTCCAACTTCAGGTTGCAATTCAACAATGCCCTTTCCTTATCTTTATATCGAAGAATAGGACGATAATAGAGCGAATAGTCACCATAGTAGGCTCTCTGGTGGAAAATACAAATTCGTTAACATAAAATACAGTATCAAATTAAAAAATATTTTTTATCTTGCACTCGCCAAATAAGAACAAAAAGACATAAATAATTTAACTCAGAACTACAGAACTATGAAAAAACTACTCTTTTTATTTGCATTAATAGGAACTATTTCTGCAGCAAATGCGCAGTTTCTAAAATTTGGACTCCGCGGTGGAGTAAGTTCAACACAATTAAAAGTTGATGATGTTGTTAAAGTAATCAATGAAAATAATCAAGAGGTAGCACTTGAATTAGCCACTAATACCCCCTTAGGATTTCACTTTGGAGGATTTGCCCAAATTTCGTTGGGAGGAATTTTTATTCAACCTGAATTTCTTTTTGCAACTACGGGTAGCGAAATAAAAATCACAAATACGGGTGCCGCTTATGATAATATAACAAGGGAAGCCAAACAGCGAAATTTCCGTATTGACATACCCGTTTTGGTTGGGATGAAATTTGGTCCTGCACGTTTAGGAATTGGTCCAGTAGCCTCTTTTAATTTACTTAACAAAGATGAGTTTTCGGATATTGTAAGTGAAGTTGCGGCAAACAATGGTCAAAGCAACACTTCCGAAACCCTATTCAAAACTGCCGTTTGGGGCGCACAAGTAGGTGCTGGATTAAATATATTTGGAAAAATTGCTCTAGATGTTAAATATGAGTTCGGTTTAAGTAAACTCGGTGATGGAATGAAAGTTAAAGGACAAGACATTAATTTCAATCAACGATCAAATCAAGTAATATTCAGTGTTGGATATATGTTCTAACTCAAATACCATAAATTGAAAAGCAGTCGGGTGCTTCCTTTAGCGGGAGCACCCGATATTTTTTACATGATATCGGAGTTTTCACATCTACGCAAAATATCTGTTATTTGTAAAAATCTACAACTACATTGCATATGCTTTCCACATTCTCTGATTTCAACTCATAAAAAAGAGGTAAACGAACCAAACAGTCGGTATAATGATCAGAATTAGACAACACACGTCCATCGTGCTTATCGCGATAGTAATCGCTGTTGTGTAAGCTTAAATAATGAAATACAGCGAGAATATTATTCATCTTCAGACTTAGAAGCAAATCACTTCTCTCGTCCGCAGTATTACAAACAAGATAGAACATGTGGGCATTATTGGTGGCAAAATCAGGCATTTGTGGTAATTTGATTTTTTTCTGTTGCTCAAGTGGTAAAAGCAATTGGTGATATTGACTCCAAATTGCTTTGCGTTTTGCTTGTATATCTGCAATATTTTCGACCTGCGCCCACAAAAATGCAGCAATAATTTCGCTGGGTAAAAACGAAGATCCTACGTCAACCCAACCATATTTGTTTACCTCACCACGAAAAAACTCTGCTCGATTGGTTCCTTTTTCCCAAATTATTTCGGCTCGACGTTCAAAACGCTCATCATTAATGGTAAGCATTCCACCCTCGCCTGAAATGATATTTTTGGTTTCATGGAACGAAAAACATCCCAAATGTCCTATGCTTCCCAACGGTTTTCCTTTGTAGAAGGAATCAATAGCCTGTGCTGCATCTTCGATTACTAAAAGGTTATACTTATTAGCTAAACCCATAATCTTGTCCATATCGCAGGCAATTCCGGCATAATGAACAGGAACAATGGCTTTGGTTTTTGAGGTTATTAAGGGTTCAATTAAATCGGCATCCAGATTGGGATTATCGACATAACTATCCACAAAAACTATTTTTGCCCCTTGGCGAACAAACGCCAGAGCGGTTGACACAAAAGTGTATGAAGGGACAATAACCTCGTCGCCGGGCTGAATATCAGCCAAAATAGCGGCCATTTCTAACGCATCGGTGCATGAAGAGGTTAATAGACATTTTCCAAATCCGTAAGTCTCCTGAAAATATTGCTGGCAGCGTTTCGTAAATTTTCCATTGCCCGAAAGTTTCCCGGTATAAACGGCTTCGTACATATAGTGGGCTTCCTTACCTGTCAAATATGGTTTATTAAATGGGATCATAATGTAAAATCTTAAAATAGTAATTGCTAAAAATACAAAATTACAGATATAATTTGTAACTCGGACATTTACTGTGAAATATAACAAAAGGCTCCCGCTTTTAAATACAACAGTCATTTTATAGAAAACATCAAAAGCAGAATCTAGTTTACGCCTCTATTCCTTTGATTTCCAATTGCCTAACCCTCAGTAACAATTTCAACTACTGTGCTTTGTGCAACAAATCGTTCCGTTTCGGACCGATAAATATAGGCAGCAGGACGTTTCCCACTCTCTTTAATTTCGCTGATGTTTTCACCAATAGCACATTGAATATCACACTGTACTATTTCCGCAAAATCAGAGCTATTGTTGATTATTTGGGTTATTTTACCTGGTTTGGGGAAAATAAAATAAACCCCAGAATACGCATTTTGATCTAGTCTTATGGATTTCGGATCAAAATTACCCATTGCAATTTCAATGACCGCCTTTAAAAAATCAAACCCAGTGGAAAGTTCCACAAGGTTGCTCCCGATGTAATCGCCCCCCATTCGAGCTCCAATTTCGGTAATAAATATCTTATTTTCAGAAGTTATGAAAATCTCAGAATGCGATGCTCCATCCTGCACCCCAAGAGCACTAAGGGACGCTTTTACAATCTCTGCAACTTCTTGTTGCAACTCCGTGGAGATATTCGCCGGTTGATGTTGTGCCTTTTCGACAAAATAGGGAGCTCCAGTAGTCTCTTTTTCCGTAATTTGAAGAACATAGTGTTCTCCTTTCCATGAAACGGACTCGACACTAAATTCCTGACCAACAACAAACTCCTCAACAATAACCTCTTGGTTGAACGATTCTGATTTAGCACGTTTAATGGCGCTCTCCAACTCATCGTGAGTTTGAACTTTAGTAACTCCACGACTGCCCGAACGATCGGTTGGTTTTACAATCATAGGGAATTTCAATCCGCAATTCAAAATCTCCTCGGAACTGTTGGAAAGAATGAATTTTGGACAAGGCATGTCGCTAACATCCAGAACCTGACGCATTAAAAACTTGTTGGTAGTAACCTCTGTACAAGTCGCACTATTGGCAGTTAATCCCAATTCATTGGCTACATAATTGACCGTAATCATAGCCAAATCGGAACCGATGGAGATAATTCCGTCGGGTTCAATTTTACGCGCTTCGGCAAGAATTTGCTCTTTTTCAGTGATTGAAATGGGATAAAATTTTGATGCAACCCCTTTTCCAACAGCACCCTCTTCCCACGCAAATACATGCGTTTCGATATTCATCTCCTTTGCCTTCAGAATTAGAGGTAACTGAAAATTGTTAGCGCCTATGATGATTAGTTTTTTCATTCTGCCATTCGTAAAAACTTAGCAGGATTGCCGACCCATATTTCGTTTTCTCCAACGCTTTTTGTGAGAACTGAACCCATTCCCAGCGTTGCATGTTTTCCAATTACTATATTCTCACGTGTAGTGGCATTGAGTCCAACGTGGGCTCCATCACCTATTTGAGTATAAGCCCCAACACAACATTGAGCCGCGAAATGACAATATTTTCCAATTTTATTATCGTGTCCTATGGTTGCTCCCACCATAATCAGACAACCATTGCCGAAAACAGTACCTGAGGATATCGAGACGTTAGGCATTACAACCGTACCAAAGCCAAGTTTTACATTTGGGGCAATGTATGTCATTGGGTGAATAAACGTTGCTAATCGCTCTTCGGGTATTTGTAGATTTTCAAACAGATCGATACGATCTTGCTGACCATCGATTCGAAAAATGGTATTAATAAAGTAATATCCTTTATCAAGAAATTTGGAACAATCGGTAGTTTTGCCAAGAACGGGAAACTCCTCAATTTGAGAACCAACTTCCATACGATCGTTAAGATAACCACAAAATTCCCACTCTTTATCACCCCGCTTATTTGCATCAACAATGGCGTTAGCAATGACACTACCATTTCCTAAACCGCCAAGTATGAGTATTTTATTTGACATATCTCTATTTTAAAACTTTTTTAACTGTATATTTTGGTCTTTGTTTTGACTCAAGGAAAATCCGACCCAGATATTCGCCAATTATTCCCAAAAAAATAAAATTCATACCAAATAAGAAGAGTAACAAAACGATAATCGAAGTCCACCCCGGAGCAACACTGCCAATTATATATCTGATTATCAAATATATACCCATTAAGAAACTGACGACCGATACTGTCAACCCAGTATAAATAGCAGCTCGAATAGGAAACATGGAAAACGAAAATATACGATCTAACGACAATTTCAACATCGTTTTCAAATTGTAACCACTTTTCCCGGCAAACCGAGGATCTCGATCCAATTCTACTGCGACATAGTCCAATCCAATCCAATAGAGCAAGCTAAGAGTAGATGATGTTTTCTCTCGATATTTCTTCAGCTCTTCTACGGCTTCTCTTCGAATTGCCCTAAAAACCCCCAGACCAGGTTGATGATTAATTCCAGTAATTTTTTGTGACACTTTGTAATTTAAACGAGACACAAAAAGCTTGAAAAAACTATCCTTTCTAGTTTTCCATTTTGCAATCGCCATGGAAGCATCATTTTCAAGCAAAGCAGATATCAATTTTGGAATATCCTCCGGCTTATCCTGCAAGTCGGAATCCATTATAACCACAATGTCACCTTGTACAAAATCCAACCCAGCAGCAATAGCATTCTGCTGTCCAAAGTTGCGCATCAGTTTAACCCCAACTATATTGGGGTTAATCTTCTTAAGTTCTTCAATTTTTGCCCATGATGCGTCTTTACTTCCATCGTCAATCAGAACAATTTCGTAATTCTCGGATATTGTTGAAAGAACTCCAGATAGCCTTCGATTAAGTTCGTTGAGAACCTCATGGTCATTATAGACAGGAATCAGAATGGAAAGCATATTTGATTTTTTTATCATAATTGTTATTCTTTGGGTTCTGAAATTTGCCAAAAACCCCCTTTGGCAGCTCCAATGCGTTTAATTTTTCCTTCTTGCTTAAGTTTCTCAATATCGCGATAAATAGTCATTCTCGCTACATCCAGCATTTTACTCAGGTACTCGTATGAAACTTTTGGGTTAAGTCTTATTTCATTAAGGATGAAAGCAAATCTACTTTCAGTAACATTTTCAGTAACATTTTCAGTGACATTTTCAGTAACATATTTTGCAGCATACTCTGAAACAGGAGAATCAGAATAACCAAGCAAGGGCACTATGGTAACGAACACATCATCTTCCTCGAATACCACTTTATCGCTTCCGGAATATGCTTTGGAATATTTAAAAACATTTTTCACCCCTGTACCTAACTCTTCAGAGCGACCCATTTGCGTAAAAATCTGTGCAATATTTGGATTTTTAGGAAAGGGCTCGAATCTCCCCGGTATAAGCTGTCGAACAAAAATAGCCTTATTAGCATTCTTAGTTTCAACCCTATCTTCATAAATAATAATTGAAGATGGATAAGCATTACTATACTCACGATGGATAAGCACATTCGAAATAATCTCTCTAAAAATGGTTTCTCGTAGCGAAATACGCTGATTACCTAGCAGGTAAAACTTGTCGGGTAAATGTTTAGCCACAAATGCAATTAATTTATCGTAAGCCTCAATAAGGTTACATCTAATGTTTTCCCGATCATCATATCTATCCGTGTTGTCTTTTCGTACTAAAGCATCAATTTTGTAGTGCGGTATGGCACTCTGAATAATCTCAGGCTTCCCGAAAAGCAATAAGGCACTCATTGTAAACCCTTGTTGACCTGTATGCAAATCAGTTCTATATAATCCCGAGACTGTAAAAAAATCAAGGTCATTCGACTCATTCCAAGGATGGTCTGACCGATTTATTTTTATAATTCTACGGGTTCGTTCCACAATACCTTTAACAAAATGATCTGCATTTAAGTATGGGTAAATTTTATTTTCAGAATATAAAATAGACTTTCTATTGTACAGTTGTTTTATTTGTTCATCGGTGCGCAATTCAAAATCACCGTCAAAACTTCGGTCAAAAATTTTATTGTTGCATTTATGAACTTGCGAAGAGATAGGAACAAAGATGTGAATTAGCTTCTTGTCGTTATAATCAATAACATTTGCATTCAGTAAAAATGTTGGTAAAAGTTTTTGCGAGTTATTACTCAAATTAGCAATGTTTTTACAAAACTGATCCGTCTTATCCGGAGCTACCCCTTCAATTGTTTTATCGTCTTTTACACCCAAAAGAATAGCTCCACCATTTCTGTTCAAAAAGGCGCAACCCGTCTCAAAAAGATTCACCGGTAAATCTTCCCTGGAGCGTTTAAACTCGATGGTAAGGCCTTCGCCTTGCTGGATTAACTCTTTAATCTTTTCGGTGTTCATTTCTATTTCTTACTAACAAAAGAGTTCACTGAGAACCGTTTTATGTCCTTAGCTGCTTTAGAAAATTAAATAAGGGTTGATTTCGCTTTTTTGATTCTTGAATGATGTATTTCATCAATTAAATATAAAACCATGCCTACTGCAGCAGGTGTAATAACAAGAATTATATAATACAATAGCGAAACAGTAAAAGCAATACCACTTCCTACCCCCAGTAATGAGTAAAAATAGACGAATCCACCTTCACGCAGGCCAAATCCTGAAATGGAAATTGGAATAATTGAAATGATTTGAATTAAGGGCATAAAAGCCAAATGGTAATAAAATGGCAAATCAACTCCAAAAGCTCTAAAAATAAGATATCCACATAAAATTGTTGATAATTGAAAAAGTAAAATCAATACTATTGAAACGATTAGAACTTTTTTCAACGGAAAGTTATTAATCGAGGTGTAGGCTGAGGTGAAATAGTCAGCAATTTTCTTTCCCCGTTTAATTTTAGAAATATGAGTTACTATAAAGTAGTGTATTTTTTTGCTGCTCAAGGCAATAAAAACAAGGAGTAGCCCCACGTTGATAACCACAGTAACATATAAAATGGATATAGAGATTCCTTGCAATTGAGCAATCCAAGCACCTATTATTCCTAAAAGCGACAAAAGATAAAACCCAATAAGTCGTTCAATAATAACAGAAGCACCCCCTGCCCCTAATTTATTTTTATTGCGCTTTTCAATTTGATAGATTCGAATTGCATCGAAACCAGTTGACGATGGCAATAAGAATCCCAAGAAAATTGATGTGAAACTGATCTTAGCCAAAGTGAAAAATTTCTCATGAATCCCTTGAATATCTAAAAAAATCTTCCATCGATTATTACTAATTATTGGATTAATGATTAATGGAAATATGAGCGCCAACAATATAAAATAGGGATATTCAATTGATTTCACAGCGTCAAAGAAATCAACATTAAAAATTCTGATTATTGCAAATAAAACAAGTAATGCCACTCCAATCTTAAGCCAAAAAGAATAGTTTATCCGACGTGAGAACTTTAAAATTAATCCCTTTATTGATCTTCCTCTCATTGAAATTTAATTTAGCTTGTTTAAAAAGGCTAAAGACCTTTTGCATTAATAAGTGCTGATTTCTTCAAGATCTTCTTTGCCGTTGCCACCATAGGCGGTCCTATAAACTTTCCATTCATAACGGCCACGCCTTTTCCTTCTTTCTCGGCTTCGGACGACAAACGCAGCATTTCTTCAGCATCGTTTACTTGTTGCTGGCTAGGCGAAAAGTATTGATGTGCCAATGGGATTTC
>JAQVXQ010000111.1 GCA_028709085.1 Salinivirgaceae bacterium
TTTCGAATCCACTGGCTCTGTGAAAAACTGAAGATCTGTGGTTTTGAAAAACGATTCATACATCGTAGCCAATGCTCTTTTCTTCTCAATAAAAAAGGAAATTTGTTCCATTTGAGCACATCCTAAGGCGGCATTTACGTTGGTTAATCGGTAATTATGTCCTATTTCGTCGTGAACAAATTCCCACTGATGAGGAACTTTTGCCTGAGTTGTTAAATGTTTTGCTCGCTTTGCCAATGCTTCGTCGTTGGTGAGAATCATTCCTCCGCCTCCGGTTGTAATGACTTTGTTTCCATTGAAACTTAATATTCCGGTAAAACCCGAAGTTCCGGTGTGTTTTCCTTTATAATAACTTCCTATACTCTCAGCGGCATCTTCGATACACGGAATATTGTATTTATTACAAACTTCCAGTAACCTATCAATTTTAACCGGGTGCCCGAAAGTGTGCATTGGAACACATGCCGCTATTCTGCGTCCTGAATTTTTATTGTATGTAAAACCATCGTTTTTCACAATCGCATTTTGCTCTAAAAACTGCTCCAATTTTGTTGGAGAGAGTCCCATGGTGTCGAGGTCAACATCGATAAACACGGCTTTGGCTCCTGTATAAGAAATTGCATTTGCCGTTGCAATAAATGTAAGAGGCTGTGTAATAACCTCTTCGTTTGCCTTAACTCCAGCAAGTTCGAGTGAAATATGAAGCGCCGCTGTTCCATTCATGGTTGCGACAGCATATTTTGCACCCGTATATTCAGCACAAGCATTTTCGAATTTCCCAACATATTCACCCACGCTCGACACAAAATTGGAGTCGATGCAATCCATTAAATATTTGCGTTCATTGCCTATAAAACGAGGATCGTGCAACGGTATGAATTCTGTGGGTTCCAGAAATGTATCTCGAATAAAATCGATTGTTTTTTGATATTGTTCCATTTTCAGGGCTATTTTATGTTTCAAAGTTAGGGATAGAAATCTAATATGCCAAAACAGATGTAAATTGTTTAAACAGGATTAATCGCCTCCCATCATTGCCCATAGCAATCCTGCATACTCATGAAAAGCACGTCCAAGATTTTGAATGTTGGATCCCGATGGCACGATCAACCCAATATACGATCGTTTAGACCCTTTTTTAATGATGTGATTTGTAGGTGCTGGGATTGGATTTAATCCTGCATTTCGAAAATGATACAGCGCTCGGGGCATATGCAGCGCATCGGTTACAATAATAAGTGGGTGATCCGATCCAAAGTTTTTCAAATACTCGTTTGCCTCATCTTTGGTATTCCATGGCTCCTTGAGCATAGCCAAACAAGTGTCGGGTACTCCTAGTTCCATGGCCGCTTTAGCCATTACTTCCGCTTGGCTGATCATTGACCCCGCTCCCCAACCTGAAACGATAATTTTACTTTGAGGCATTGTTCGGAAAAGACGAATTCCTTCGGAAAGCCTTCCCAACGAATTGTTGTTGAGCTGATCAACTCCAGGAAACCGAATATCATCGGAATGCCCACCTCCCAAAACCATAATGTGTGTTTCTAATGCCGAAATTGAATCGGGAACATTCATCAACACTTCGGTTTGCGACTCTAAAAACTGAATCGGATATCGAGAAAGTAGGGATGTTGAGGTGATAAATAACCATACTAAAGATGTAATAATAAAGACCTTAGCCCACTTCCGTTTTTTAAATCTCAGAAGAATTAGACCGGATAGGAGGAGGAGGATAAATAGTTGTAAAGGCATTAATAAAAAAGCAAATAGTAAACGCATGGGTTCTATTATTTTTTAATTACGCGACTTGAACTGATCTATAGTGTAAAAATAGACAATTTTTATATATTCAGAAAGAACCATTTTCCTTCCTATGGAACTTTTCCACCAATCCTTTGCATCAAATTGCTGATTTTCGGGATAACTGAAATCATAACAAACATCTACCCCATTGCGTTCAAAAATTGTTTTCGCTATCAATGAAACACGCCGCAAGTGAAATTGTGAACTCACTATAATAATCGATTTAATTTGAGGACGTTCTTTAATATATTTCGAAATTTGATGCAATTCATCGGTGGTATTATACGCTGGTTCAGGAATCATAATTACGGAACTATCGGGAATGCCTGCCGATTTGAAAATCGCAAAATATCCCTTGTTCAACGATCTATCTATTATATTTTCAGCGTTGACAAAGGGCTTTACGAAGAGTACTGAGGGTGATTTTTGTGTTTTTAGAAGATGGGCAGCATGGTTAAGTCTATCGTTATCACCCATCAAAACAACAACAAGATCTGCGCTCCCTCCGGATGCTTCCTGTGTTAAAAAAGTGCCCGCGTGGGTTACAAAATAGAACAATACGAAAAGTAGAAATCCAATTACTGCAATCCATGTATACTTTTTTTGCATTTATTTCTGAGTTTTATTCGATATTTTGAACTCTTCGGTGGGAAGAAATTCGACGAACAGGTAATTATTGGAGAGTTCCTTTCTAATGACCATACTTTTATTCTCTGCATGGGCATCCATCACCAGTTTATTGTTTTTTGATATGGTGCTTAAACATCGAAAATTACTCTTCCACGCTGTTTGATACATTATTTGGTTCATTATCTTGCCAATGCCCTTCCCTTCTGAATTCTGATCAACCAATCGGCCAACAAAACATTTCTTGTTCCAAAAACATCGTAAAAAAAAGTATCCAAGCAGCTTTTGATCTTGAAAAACACCCATCAAAAGTAATGAACGATTTCGAATTGCTTTTCGAATCGATTTTTCGTCAAATCCATGGGGTTTAAAAAACTCCAAACGGTTGGGATCTTGTGCATCAATCAAATGTTTAAAATCTGTTAAATCGGCTTGAACCAACAATCGAATATTGTACAAACTCTTTTGGTGATTTATGACGCTTTTGAGATTCGTTAGTAGCCTCTTTTCATGAAGAGCGGCAAACAACCAATTGTTAATAAACTCAATAAAGTTCCAAAGGAATTTAAAATTGTGTTTTATGAAGAGGAGAAGTTTAACCATTGGGTCTAAAATTATTTATTATTTTCTTTCTTTTCCCAGAAGAAAGTAGTGGGATTTCATCTACATATTCTATAGAAATGATGGCATCGTTGCCAACATATTTTTTTATTTCAGAAATTAAAAGATTTTCGTCAGCCAGTTTATTTAGAACACAATTTAGTTTAAAATGGTACTCCTTTTCTGTATTTTGAATAAATTGAAACTGAACCACTTCTGTAAATTTCCACATAGTGTTTGTAATTACATGTGGAGACAACAGATTATTATTAGTATTGTAGATGAAATCTACACGGCGTCCTTCAATTTTTGTAAAAACAGGGGTTAATAAAGAACACTTTGCCTTTTGAGATATTCTTGCAAGATCACCAGTATCGTAACGTATTAAGGGCATGGCGTAATTAAACAAATCAGTTATTACTATTCTTCCTAATTCGCCATCAATAACCTTATTATCATTATTGAGGTTTAGTAATTCGACAAAAAAACCACTGGTATTAATGTGATACTCGTTGTTTTCATCAAGGCATTGTTGAGCAATAAACCCATTTTCTATATTGGAATACCTGCTGACTACTGGGCATTTAAAAATTGCTCTTAGTTCTTCTTTTGTTTTTTCTGGGAGAGTTTCAGAAATGGTTAATATACATCTAACATTATAATTATCAACCGGTTCTTTTTTTTCTTTAATATACCGTACAATACCCTCGTAAGTAGAAGCAAAAGCTAGAATGGTTTTTGGAGTCTTATCCTTTTTTATTTTTTTGAAAAATATGTCCATTTTCTGAAATGAAATATCATCAGCATCCTGCATAATTATATTTTGCATCCAGCTTTTTAATTTGCTTTTGCGATTTATGGCATTCCAAACTCTTAGATAGTACAAACGGGTTCCAAATTTGTAACCGGCAATTTCAGAAAAAAAGATATTTTCAGCCTGATGACGAATAATCTTCCCTTTATCTTTATATACCTTAAATGGTGTTCCCGTGGAGCCAGAAGTTATGGCAGGAAAAAGTTGTTTATCTTTAAAGGCTGTTGATTGGAATTCTTGAAAATTTGTACGAATCAAATTTTTATTCACAACAGGGAAATCCGACAATTTAGCATATTGCGGAATACTCTCATAAAAAGGCACTGTTTCAACAACATGCGATAACAAATCAGAGATTCTTTTTTCTCGAAGTTCATTTAAATCCTTCGGATTTTCCATGTTTCTCCGAATATCGGACAGATGTTTTCGTATGGGACTTCCTTTAAGAAAATCGATAAAAAAGAAGGCAAACCTTCTACTAATCGTTGATAAAGAGACCATTTTTAATTATTTATATTTTTCCACAAAACAACGACACATATTCTCTCGTCGATAGAAACTCCACATCAGGCCATTTTGTTCGAATGGCGGTTAATAGTAAATCCAACTGTTTTAATCCAAAATCTCTTTTTTCTTTGCTTAAACCACCTACAAAATTGACTCTATGGGTACTTATAATTGCTGGTTTTTTCAATAAAAACGCCATGGATATCTGATTTAATGTACTTTCGATGCCTGGGAATCCATTGCCAATGGGTTCAAATGCACAATTTCGCAAATAAACATACAACCCTTGTTTGTTAAATTTATTAAAATAGTGTTTACCGTAAGTTGCAGATCCTTTCCCATCGGGGATTGCATAATAATATGGAGAAACACGAGCCTTAATTCCAGATTTCAAAATTGTTTCGTCAAAATCAGGATGATAGGGTCCATTTGGAGGTATAAAGGTCGATGGTTTCATTCCAAAAAGGCTTTCAAACAAATTTACCCCATCTGCAATTGATGCGTTCGCCTGTTCTTTTTGTTCTTGAGTATTAAAAAAAAGGGTCGCTCTAAACCCTCTTGCTTCGGGATGTATATTTTCTGTTTTTACGGAAGTATAACCAAAATCAAAAGCTTTTCGAACAATCGATTCCGGATTTTGTAATTCTTCTATCCATAAATGGGAAGCAAGGTGCTCTCGCCCATGATACTCAGGAACAAAAATCTTATTTTCTATCCCAGTTTTCCACAATTCCAGTGTTTTATCCGATCGCCCATACCGTTGAAGCGTGGTTGAGTATGGCTCATAGTAATACGCTTTGAAATTATTCTCTTTGATTTTCTCAAAATCAGGATTAGCAACGTTGGTAAACGGAGTAAAAGATGCCGCTCGGTGATTGCAGTCTCTATTTTTTTCTAAAATCTCAAAAAGCAATTCTAAATCATCGGCGTTTTCAATCGTATCGTATTGATCAAAATGAGATTGATCCACAGGAAACCCCATTTTCAACATTGCATCATAGGCTTCCTTATTGGGCATTCTTATTCCACCGTAATCATCGCATTAAATAATTACATATTTCTTTTTAAACGCTCTACCTGGAAGATTCTTAAGAAAGAGCTTTGCTTGATAGGATGGGTTCATATTTTTAGAAATGTATTAATCAGATTTTAATGTGATATGTTGGTTTGCGAAAAAACTATTTTATTTCAGACATTATTGTGTTATATGCGCTCTCGGGATTGTACTTTGAAACCAATGCTTTATACCCGTTTTCACCCATCTCACATCTCAACTCTTTGTTGTAATAGAGTTTATCAAATTTCTCTTTGTAGGATTCAAAATCGCCACAAATACAAGACAATCCGGATTTATCAACCTCCAGCATTTCCGGATAATCGGTCACTTTATCCACAATAGCAAAAACGGGCAACTTATAATTATAGTAAGACAAGGTTCGTGACGGAATGTTTGGAATGGTAAAGTTTTCGTTAAGTGATATTAATCCAATATTCGATAACTTAACATATTTCTCATATTCCTCTCTTTTCAAATGGTCGATAAAGAGCAAATTTGTTAATTTATTCTCTTTTGCCAAGTGCATTAAAATTGCCTTTTGCGTTCCTCTACCAACAATAATAAAAAATAAATCTTTTTTGTCGAGATGGATTTTAGCTAGTTCGATAATGTTTTCAACCTTTTGTGGTAACCCAATATTTCCGCCAAAAATGGCGATAAACTTATCTTTTAATCCGTGTTTTTCAATTATATCCGAATTGTCCTCTCCTTTAATTTCGGAACATTTATTCCAATTTGGCAACAAATGAATTTTCGAGACATCTAATGATGGGTTCTTTTCAATTAAATAACGGATGTTTCCGAAAGTCATGCACCCAATATGATCAATGTTTCGATACAAATGTTTCTCAGCAAAACGAAAAAAATAATATATCGGATTCCATTTCGTTAACAGTCCAATATCAATAGCATTTTGAGGAAAAATATCCCGCAAAATAAGGTACGTAGTCGCTTTAAATTTTCTTTTAAGCCTCGAGGTTAAAAAAGTTAAGGTTATAGGCGGAGTTGGTGTAACAATTAAATCAAATGATTTATCGCCCAGATGTGCTTTAATAGCCCTACCGAACTGCTTCCCAATTAATAAATTTGCAATGCCTTTCAGATATGGATGCACTCGAAATAAACTTAACGTCTTCACTCTCAAGACATTAAATCCTCCTTCGTTTCTAATTCCCGTACTATTATTCACAGAAGAAGCCACAACAGTTATATTATGTCCATTGCGCTTGAACTGTTCCGCTAAACTGTTGTACATCGAATCTCCATCTTCAATATTTTGATATACCTGCATTAGAAATAGGACATTCATAGGTTGATCTATTTTTCGCTCCAAACCACCCTTTTAATGTAATCGGTATAGCTTAAAATAATTCGTACCACTTTCTCCGATACATTGGGCATGGAGTAATCGGCAACCGGTCTAAAATTACGTTTTTCACCAATTTCTTGATACTTTAACTGTTCTAATCCTTGAAGAACTCGCTCCGGATTTAATCCAACCATCATCACAGAAGCTTCCTCCATGGCTTCGGGGCGTTCGTGCGCATCACGAATATTCAAAGCTCTAAAATTCATAATCGATGACTCTTCGGATATTGTCCCACTATCCGACAACACTGCAAAGGCATTCATTTGCAAGCAATTGTAATCGCTAAATCCAAGAGGTTTCATGAAATTAACCAATGGATTTACAACCACCTTTTTTGCTTCCAACATATTTCTAGTTCGTGGATGAGTACTCACAATAATTGGATATTTATATTTTTCGGCAACCGAATTCAAGATCTCAATTAATCCTGCAAAATTCTTTTCGCTATTAATATTCTCTTCGCGGTGCGCCGAAACAACAAAAAACTTTCCTTGTTCCAATTTAAGCTCTTTAAGAACATTGGATTGTTTTATTTTTGGCATATAATGATGTAACACCTCAAACATGGGACTTCCAGTTTTGATAACTCGGTCGGGTGAAAGTCCTTCGCTCAATAAATAATTTCGTGATATATCACTGTATGTGAGGTTTATATCTGAAATATGATCTACAATTTTGCGGTTTGTCTCTTCGGGAACGCGCTGGTCGAAACAACGATTTCCGGCTTCCATATGGAATATGGGGATGTGTCGTTTTTTTGCAGGAATGGCACATAAACAGGAGTTGGTATCGCCTAAAACTAAAAAAGCATCTGGTTTTAGTTCTTCGAGCAATGGATCAATACCAATGAGTATTTTCCCTATCGTTTCAGTAGCTGTTTTTCCTGCTGCATTTAAGAAATAATCAGGTTTGCGGAGACCAAGATCTTGATAAAAAATTTCATTCAATTCATAATCGTAATTTTGACCTGTATGAATGGTTATATGTTCAATGGCATCGGATTTATCTAATGCGGACAAAGTGCGTGAAAGTCTTATTATCTCGGGGCGGGTGCCTACTACGGTTACGAGTTTTAGTTTGGTGATCGATGATTGGTGATCAGTGATGGGTGATCGGTGATCGGTGATCGGTGATCGGTGATCGGTGATGGGTGATTTGTCTTTAAAGTCTTGGTGCATTGCTATATGTTTATTTTGTTTTTATTAATGACTTTTTTAATCCGAAAATCATTTTTCTAATCAAAACCAACTCCTTAATAAGCTTTTCAAATGAATCATTACTTAAAAATTCAAGGTTTTTTGAAATAATAAGTTGTGTTTCCAGTTCCGATAAAGAGCCTAGCGCTATGGATAAAAAATATGCAAATTCCTTCAGGGATGTTCGTCCTGCGCCCTCAGCAATATTAGAAGGTATTGAAACAGCAGCCCTTCGTATCTGACTTGTCAATCCATATAGTTCTGTCTTTGGATATAGTTCGGTTTCTTTATATATTTCTGTAACTAAAGTTATCGCTTTTTTCCATACTTCTAAATCGTGATGTGTCATTCTTTTTATGCATTTTTAATCGTTATATTTCAATAATGGGATACTTACTATAAGTTTAAATTAGTGATCGGTAATGGGTAATCAGTGACCGGTGATCGGTGACCTGTGATTGGTGACCTGTGATGAGTAATCGGTAAATATATGGGTGTTTGGTGCATTGTTTCGTTTTTATTAATGACTTTTAATTCAATAATTCAGTGTTTTCTTGCTACTTGTAAATCTTTCCGAAAAATCTAACACTCTCATGTCCTATAATCAACCAACTACTATTTACTATTACTGTTCACTCATTACTGATCACCGATTACTCTTCACTCTTTTCTGATCACCGGTCACTCTTCACTCTTTACCGATCACTGTTCACTCCTAACCGGTCACCGATCACTCCTAACCGTTTACCGATCACTCCTAACCGTTCACCGGTCACCGATCACCGATCACTGATTACAGTTCACCGTTCTCCCCCCCTTCGAAACTTCCTCAAAATACGTATCCGTATCATCCGCATTAAAATGTTCGCTTATCCAAAAAATGGTATATAAATCTTCATTTCCAATGTTTGTAATATTATGTGTGTACCAAATGGGCATATCTACAAAACTTGGCTGGCTTCCGTCCAATTCAAAAGAAAGAGTCTTATTTGTACCAATTCGACGAATGTCAATTCGGGCTTTTCCTTTAATAACCGCAAATCGTTCCGTTTTTCGGGTATGAAAATGGTTTCCACGGGTTATTCTGGGAACCGTTGTCGAAAATGAAACCTGCCCCCCACTATTGAGTTTTACAGTTTCTACAAAGGAACCTCTATCATCGGCATTCAGTTTTAAATGAAACGGAAAGAACTGGCTATGATCGATATAACACAAAAATGTATTGAACAGATTTCTTTCGAATGGATTCGTAAGATTGGGTAAAATTCCTTGTTCAACGTACTTTTCTTTGAATTCAATTACTTTATTCAACAACGCAGAAACTTTTATTTCAGCGGTGTGTTCCACATAAATACAATCCGCTTTACCGCTCTTCTGCGTGTCTTTGGAATGTAATTCTATATGTTTAATGATTTCGTCAACCAATTCGGAAACATAGATAAGTTTCATCTCCCCGTCAACCTCAATTTTAGGCGTTTCGTTATGCGTAATTTGATGACAAAATGTGGCAACCACAGAGTTGTAGTAGGGATTTCCGAATGGACCAAAGACATTGGGAATAACAAATCCACTGAACGTAGCCTTGTTTTTTAATGCCCATTTTCCAAATAAATCACGTCCCTCTTTCTTGGATTTGCCATACAAATTATCGCGCTCTTCCTGCGTTGAGGAGGAGAACAGAATATGGGGTTTTGAATTGGTTGTCTCACAAGCATTAATCAATTGCTTTACCAATCGAATGTTGGTTTCATAAATCACATCTGGATCATTATGACGATTCATGGCTGCCAAATGGACTATTACATCGCACTGTATCACAAAAGAGTGGAGCAAGTCGTCATTCGTAAAAAAATCGTCTTCAAAAGGGATGGTTTGATACTTCTCTTTGTCTAAATTCAAGGTGTTAAACAAATGTGTTCCCACAAATCCGGCTTGTCCTGTTATTCCAATTTTTATCATGAAACTTAACTCATTTTATAATTTAATCTAACTCCAATTTCCAAAAATCGCTTTTAAATCGATAATCATCCTTCGTTGATTCCTCGGTAGTTACATCCGAAAAAACTAGAAGAGATGAATTCGGCTCCAACGCTTTAAATCCGTTTACATATCCTCCCGGTATCATACGTGTCCGAACAATTTATAATCCAGGAGGGTTTTGTTTGCGTATAGGCTGATAATCAATCATATATCTATTAGAAATCTATTAAAAGTTGTTCAAAATCTTTTTCATTTCTCTGAAAGTT
>JAQVXQ010000112.1 GCA_028709085.1 Salinivirgaceae bacterium
GATGAATTTAATCAACGCCGTTTTGATTCCAAATACTCCTTTCTGATGGTTACAAAAGGGGTTTTTGATCAAGATCCTGGGGGAGTAAGTTATAATTATCTGAGCCTTGTCTTGGGTGACAAATCTTCGGATCTGACCAACATGCCCGAATTTTGTAGTTTTCCCATTTCATACAGCGACGACAACTCCATGAACTTTGGATACGCTATCCCAGCCATGATAAAGTTTATGCAAAAACATGTGGCGAACCTTGAGTCGAGTCGCCTTATGATATCGCTGCGAGGATTGAAATATTATAATAGCTCATCGGGGTTTAAGGATAAAGTGTTGTTATTAAACAAAAATAAACTGGCGGAAAATGCCAATACGCCTGAGAAAATAAAAACGGCCTACAACTATTACGTGAAACTTTTGAGCAGCGAAGAAATTCAAACCGAATTGGCATCTAATCCAATTAATGCACTGTTTAATTTTCATGTTGGTCCTGCAACGGACAATGGTTCGGGTAAATGTTTTGAAATGATTTTTGATGTTTCAGGAAATCTCTATTATTACAATTATCGCGATATCACCAACGAGAATAAGGACGGATTTAACCTCGATGACCTTAAACAACTATAAAAATTTGAAATCATGAGAAGCTTGATAATCGGAATTCTAACGTTTTTTGCATGGTCTCTATTTTCAATCTACATCTATGTTTGTGTAATTAACCAACTGTGTACTGAAACCGTGGCAATGCAAGTAAATGAAGCTAGTAGCGACCCTACAGCTGATTACAACTTGAAGCAAAATCAATTGGCAACGGAAAAATTGGTAATTCCCCAGGAGTTGATTATTTATTTTGCTTTCGACAAATCGGAATTCAACTCAACCGATATCACAAAACAATATTTTGACGAGTCGGTGGCCTATCTGAACCAGAAAAAAGAGGCACGCTTGCATATTGTTGGACATACGGATGCCATTGGCACTAAGGCGTATAACGACGCTCTGGGTAATCGACGAGCGCAAAGCATTCAACGCCATTTTACAAGCTTGGGGTTGTCGCCGGAGGTAATAAAAATTGAATCAGAAGGAGAGAGCAATCCCGTTGATAACAATCAAACAAAACAAGGCAGAGCCAATAATCGACGAGCAGTAATAACGATTAAATAACGAACATCATGAAGACTTTATTAATTCTTTTAGCCCAAACGAAATTCACGGCAACAATGGAAATTGTTGGATTGTTGCTCGTTGCAGGCATCATCGGGTTTTTCACCGCTTGGTTTTATTCAAAATCCATTAGCACAAAGAAAATTGAAGCGTTGGAATCGGAAATTGACAATCTTAAACAGCAACTAGGGAAGTTAAATGCAGAAAACAACACTTTGCAAGGATCGTTAAACGATAAAGAGGACGAAACCAAGCATCTTACAATGGAGGTTAAAGCACTCAAAGCACTGCATGCCGAAGCGGTTCAAGAAATCAATGACAATAAATTGAAGAACAAAAAAACCGAGCAAAAATTGTATGAAAAAGATACGGCTTCGAAAATACCCACCCCTGCCATATATCATTTAAACTACGATAGTTTTGGGAAAGCCACTGAAAATGAAAAAGATGATTTGAAAATGATTAGTGGAATAGGACCTTATATTGAAGAAAAACTCCATGACTTGGGTATTTTCACCTTTAAACAAATAAGTAATTTAAAGGCGAAAGATATTGCAGATATCGACGAAGCCATTGAGTCTTTTTCGGGACGTATTGAACGCGATCAGTGGATTGAACAAGCCAAAGAACTGATAATTGATGAAAAGAAAAGAGACGAGTTGTTAGAAGCCATCAGAGTGAAGAAATCACTTCTCTTTTATGATCGAATTGGTATTGCATTGAAGGAAGAGGCCGACGATTTAACTGAAATAAGTGGAATTGGAGGCTGGATAAGTAAAAAATTAAATGCTCTCGATATTTATACTTTCCGCCAAATAAGTAATTTCACGGATGAAGATATAGAAATAGTGAGGGACGCCATTGAGTTTTTCCCAGGACGAATTGAAAGAGATGAATGGATTTTGCAAGCTCGGGAACTTGTTCGGACAAAAATCTCAATGTCAGAACATATGGAGAAAATCAGCGTCATGAAAAACCGAATTTTTTATGATAGACTCGGCATTGCCCACAAACACCACGCAAATAACTTAACTCTAATTAAAGGAATAAGTTCGTGGATCGAAGATCGACTCAATATCCTTGAGATCTATACTTTTAAGCAAATTAGCAATCTTACAACCGAAGATATTGAAATTATAACCGATATTTTAGAGTTAGCTTCCAGTAGAATTCAGCAAGATAAGTGGGTTGAGCAAGCTCAAGTGCTTACCAAATTAAAAGAAAAATAGAAGCGTATAGACTTTGATACAACCTGTTGGGATGTTTTAATCCTGGCAGGTTTTTTTTATTTGTCCGTATTTTTCATACGTAAGTTTTGTAGGAATCCCATTTAAAAAAACGTACCTTAACCAACGCTTCTGTTTTACAAGTTCTTCTCATAAGTGAATTATGTAACATTTATCAAGAAAAATATAACAGATTGCACCAATTTAATCCACACTTTTGTTATGAACGCCATATAAAACAAAACTGATTTGAAATTATATATTAAATATATGGTCAGCAACCGCTGTAAGTTGGCGGTTAAAGAAGAGTTGAAAAAACTTGGACTGCATTTTACGCCCGTAGAATTGGGCGAAGTTGAAATAATGGAGGTTTTAACCATTGATCAACGTGCTCAATTAAAACTTGGGCTAGCGAATTCGGGACTTGAATTAATGGACGACAAGAGAGCCATGTTAATAGAAAAAATAAAAAATGCAATTGTGGAAATGGTTCATTATAAAGAGGATATGATTAAAGTCAATTTTTCCACTTTTTTAAGTGAAAAGCTAAACTACGATTATACCTATCTCGCGAACCTTTTCTCGGAAGTGCAAGGCACAACCATTGAGCAATTTATAATCGCTCACAAAATTGAACGTATAAAAGAGTTAATTATATACGATGAGTTAAACATTACCGAAATTGCTTGGAAGTTGCATTATAGCAGTGTAGCACATTTGTCAAACCAATTCAAAAAAATGACCGGCCTTTCGCCTTCTCATTTTAAACAACTGAAAAACAAACGCAGAAGTCCCATTGAAGAAATTGGTGACGAAAACCCTTCAAAGTCTAATATGAATGAAAATGGAACAAGTTAAAAAGGAGAAGAATCAGTATGCACGCCGACTGATAGAAGCCAGTTTAGATCCATTGGTTACAATTAGCATTGAAGGGAAAATCATGGACATGAATCAAGCAACAGTCAATGCAATTGGTATGTCGCGTGAACAATTGATAGGTACCGACTTCTTAGATTATTTCACCGAACCTCAAAAAGCACGGGAAGTGTATCAAGAGGTTTTTGCCAACGGGTCCGTTGCTGAATCACCGCTTACACTTCGTAGTAAAGATGGTAAATTAATCGATGTTTTGTTCAATGGCTCGGTTTACAAAGATGGTTTGGGAAATGTATTGGGCGTGGTAGTCGTAGCGCGCGATGTTACTGAACAAAATAGAATCGCAACCGAACTGTTAGAAGCAAAAGAATTTGCCGAGAAAGCCACTCTAAATGCCAAGAAATCTCTAAAAGTAGCCGAAAAGGCGACACGAGAAGCCGAGCAAGCTTTAAAGGTTAAGCAGCAATTTTTATCCAACATGAGCCACGAAATCCGAACGCCAATGAACGCAATTATCGGATTTACAAAGGTGATGCTGAAAACAGATTTGACTGTAAAACAAATGGAATACCTAACCGCTATAAAACTGAGCGGTAACTCTTTAATCGTACTAATTGACGACATTCTGGATCTAGCAAAAGTAGATGCAGGAAAAATGGCATTTGAACAAACACCCTTTAAATTGGCAACGTCCGTTGGGGCAATGCTTCATTTATTTGAACCCAAAATTCAGGAAAAGAACATAACATTTATTAAGAACTATGATTCAAATATTCCGGAAGTGCTACTGGGCGACCCGATGCGTTTACATCAAATAATTATGAATTTGTTAAGCAACGCCGTAAAATTTACCAGTGCAGGAACAATTACAGTAAGTGTTAATTTGGAAAAAGAGGAAGAGGAGGATGTTCAAATTAAATTCTCCATAAACGATACAGGAATTGGAATTGAAAAAGACAAATTAGAATCAATTTTCGACAATTTTCAACAAGCCTCCAGCGAAACTTCTCGCATTTATGGCGGAACAGGATTGGGACTTGCCATTGTGAAAAAATTGGTAGAAGCTCAAAACGGTGAAATTAAGGTTCATAGTAAACCGGGTGAAGGAGCCTGTTTTACTTTTCTTTTGAATTTTAAGAAAACCAACCTAGAGGCCGCAATGGAAATTGGACAGCTGGAATTGGACGAAACCATAAAAAATATTAAAGTTTTGGTGGTCGAAGATATTCCGCTCAATCAATTGTTGATGAAAACATTGTTGGACGAGTTTGGATTTGAGCGCGACATTGCCGCCAACGGTAAAATAGCCATTGAACGGCTGGAAGCTAAATCGTATGATATTATTCTCATGGATTTGCAAATGCCCGAAATGAATGGTTTTGAGGCAACGGATTATATTCGCAATGTAATGAATTCTAAGATACCAATTATTGCATTAACTGCCGATGTTACTACCGTTGATTTAAAAAAATGTACCGCTGTGGGCATGAACGATTACATTGCAAAGCCGGTTGACGAAAAAGTTTTGTACAACAAAATTGTTAGCTTGGTTGCAAAACCGCAACTTGTGAAAAGTGACGATATTGCGGTAGTTCTTGAATCAAAACTGGAAAAGTATATTAATCTTGCCTATTTAACGGAACGTACAAAATCAAATCCAGTTTTGATGTTGGAAATGATTGCACTGTATCTGGAACAAACACCCCCTCTAGTAGCATTAATGAAACAAAGCTTGGAGAATAAAGATTGGGATTTACTGAAATCGGCGGTGCATAAAATGATACCCTCTTTTTCGATTGTTGGAATTCACGCCGATTTTGAAAATATGGCTAAAAAAATCCAGGATATTGCAACTGCAAAGCAAGAAGGAAATGACTTGGAAGTATTGATTTCACAACTTGAAAAAGTATGCACACAGGCGTGTATAGAACTAGAAGAAGAGTTGAATATAATGAAAAACAATAAGTGATGGAAAGCGAAAAAATAAAACTATTTCTGGTTGACGATGATGCGCTGTTTTTAAAATCATTGGAAATTGAATTTCTTCAGCATGCTGATTTTATCATAGAAACATACCCTACAGGCGAAACGTGTTTGGCGAATTTATCCCACAATCCCGATGTAATTATTTTGGATTATCTGCTCGATGGCATTGACAAAAGTGCAATGAATGGCATTGAAACGTTAGATAAAATCAAAAATATTGATCCCGATATTCCCGTTGTAGTCCTCTCATCGCAAGATAAAATTGATGTTGCAATCGATTGTATGCACCATCGAGCTTTCGATTATGTTGTGAAAAGCGAAACGGCCTTTGTGCGTCTGCAAAAAATTATCTCTACCATTTTTCGCTACAAGAAAATGGAAAAGGAGCTTCAATGGTATATGGATCAGATATAGAAAATATCATAGATATACTTTATTTCAAGTCCTACTAGTATCGGATCGCTCCATCTTTTGAATCAGATAATTATGTAAGTTTTTTATACAATTGTGTAATACAATCCATTTATTGATTTCGCAATTTTGTAGTGCAAAATCTCATTCGAATTTGTTTCGCCAATAGCGACACTGAAATACAACAAAAATATCGTTTTCATGTTATACATTAAGAATATTTTCAAAAGCACAAAGTCGTTTAATGGCATAGGAGGTGCGGACTATATAACGATCAGATATAATTTTTTAAAACCCCTTTTTTAGGCAATAAAATCAAAACTATTTAAAAATAACAATAAATATAATTCTAAAAACATGAAAAAGTCAATAATTTTAACCACCCTTGCTTTAGTTCTATTTTCGAGCTTTGCATTTAGTCAAAGTCCATTACCACTTAGAAGAACACAACTTAATTTCGGAGTTGGTTTGTCAGGATGGGGAGTTCCATTATATGTTGGATTCGATTATAGCATCCACCCTGATATAACATTAGGAGGTGAGTTTTCCTATCGTTCTTATCGAGAGGATTGGGATGATAATCGATATAATCATAGCATAATGGGGTTCTCAGGAAATGCAAATTATCACTTTAATAGTGTATTGAACATTCCTCAACGATGGGATTTTTATGCCGGATTAAATATCGGGTTTTATGTATGGGCATCTCCAAAAACCTATCATGGAGATCATAACTCAGGTCTTGGTTTGGGGGCACAAATTGGAGGAAGGTATTATTTAACCAATAGAGTTGGTTTAAATCTTGAACTTGGAGGTGGAAACGCATTTTCGGGAGGTAAATTTGGCGTATCCATTAAATTATAAATAAATGTTGTTTGTTAAAGTTCTCCTTACTGGTTTAGGCTGGTAGGGGGACTTTTTATTTTACAACCTTCCGCAACCAATTTTATTCTGGAAATATCAATATAAAAATCACTAAATTGCGCCCTTAATAGTGTTTATTTCCATATGGAAATTGAGTTTAGTTACAAAATTAAAACAGCATATATGACAAACAACGACATTCTTCGTCGAATTCGATTTACATTCGATTACACGGATGCCCAAATGATTGATATTTTTGCGCACGCCAGACATGAAGTGTCAAGAGCGCAGGTGTGCGATTGGCTTAAAAAAGAAGACGATTCAACAGCACAAGTTATTGACGATCTGCATTTGGCTATTTTTTTAAATGGTTTTATAATCGAAAAAAGAGGGCGAAAAGAGGGCGAACAGCCTGTTCCCGAAACCACGCTGAACAACAATATCATTTTCAGGAAGTTGAAAATTGCCCTTGATTTCAAAGATGTCGATATTCTTGAAACATTATTGTTGGCCGATTTTCGGTTAGGGAAACACGAATTGAGTGCTTTCTTTCGAAATCCCAACCAATCCCAATATCGTCCATGCAACAACCAAGTGTTGCGCAATTTTTTACATGGATTGCAATTGAAATACAAATAAAAACAGATGAAAAAAACGGTAGCCATTATTGGTGGTGGTTCGGCAGCTTTATTTGTGGCAGCGCATTTAGATCCACATCAATTTTTGACAACCATTTATGAGAAAAACCCAACCTTGGGGCGTAAGTTTTTGGTGGCAGGCGAAGGGGGGTTAAATATTACCCATTCCGAGCCAATCGGAGATATGGTAGCTCGTTATCGTCCAATTTCATTCCTCGAAAAAGCGTTGCTTGAGTTCACAAATCAAGATCTTCGAAATTGGCTTGCCAATATTGGAATTCCAACCATGGTGGGAAGTAGCAGAAGAGTATATCCAGTCAATGGGATTAAATCAAGCGTGGTTTTGAATCAAATTCTGGAGGTTTTAAAGAATCGAAATGTGGTATTTGAGTCCAATTGTCATTGGCAGGGGTGGAACGATAATGGGGAATTGATATTCAGTAACAAAGGGAACGTAAATCCCGATTACACCATTTTTTCATTGGGCGGAGCAAGTTGGAGCATCACCGGTTCCGATGGCAAATGGAGCGATATATTTAGTGAGCACGGAGTGGATACCATTCCTTTTTTACCGGCAAATTGTGCCTATCAAATAGCGTGGCCAACCCAATTTATTGCCAATAATGAGGGTTTACCATTAAAAAATATTGCGCTTTCGTGCATGGACGAATGTCAAAAAGGGGAACTTGTTATTACCCGTTTTGGACTCGAAGGCAATGCTATTTATGCCTTGAGTTCGGTCATTCAATCGCAAATTACATCCCACGGTAAAGCAACCATTTATCTCGATTTAAAGCCAACCATTGAAAACTCAAAATTGCTTAAATTATACAACAACTCGGAGATAAAGACAACCGATTTTCTAAAGCGAACACTCAATTTGTCATCCGCACAAATACAACTTTTAAAGTCGCAATTAACGAAAGACGAATTCTTACATCAAGATCTCTTATTGTCTAAAATAAAGGCACTTCCGATCACCATTATTGGGGCTGCTCCTTTGGACGAAGCAATATCAACCACCGGAGGAGTTGCCTTGCACGAGGTTACGGAGCACTTTGAATTGCGGAAAGTCAAAAATAGTTTTTGCATTGGCGAAATGCTCGATTGGAATGCTCCAACGGGCGGTTATTTGCTTCAAGCCTGTTTTAGCATGGGATGTTTTGTGGCGCGCCATATAAACGCTACGGCTATTTAAAGACTTTTCCTATTATGATTTTATAATATTCCATACAGAGATACCTGTTTGTACGGATGGTATAAATTCACTTCAACAACAATCTCAATTTTTGGCTGTGAAATAATAAGATAATCATCTTTAATTTAAAGGTGATTATCTTTATTGCAGAAGTAATTTATTTGTATAACTTTAGGCGTCAGGCAGAATAATGAAATGCTTGCAAAGTAAATTAATGAAAATATTGCAAATGCCCGTTGTTTCAAGCTGATTGTACACATAATTTAATGCCATAATAGGTTTTGGTGAAAATAAAACTTTGCTTTTATCTGATAAATTGAATTTAGTATTTTTAAATATTTTAACGTATGAAAAACCAAATTTTGAAATGCAACATCGAGAATTTTGAGTCGATGCGTGAGTCATTAAGTTTGCAGGCAGCTATAAAGGAGGCGAATCGTTGCTTACTCTGTAGTGATGCGCCTTGTACGCAGGCATGTCCTGCAGGAACTGATCCAGGGAAATTTATACGACAAATCAAATTCTTGAATTTCAAGGGAGCGGCAAGGACGGTTCGCAACAATAATATTTTAGGATCCGTTTGTGCTTTTGTTTGTCCGGTTGAAAAACTTTGTGAAGAAAAGTGCAGTGCTTTAGCTCTTGAGGATCCAATTAACATTGGTGGATTACAACGATTTGCGGCCGAATATGGACAGCAAAATGGCGTTGAGAAGTTTACACCCAGCGATAAAACAAAAGCAAAAGTAGCTATTATTGGAGCTGGTCCTGCGGGTATGAGTTGCGCCGCTGAATTAGCAAAACTGGATTATAATGTAACTATTTTTGAGAAAAATGCGGTTGCCGGAGGGATGCCACATCTTACCATTCCCGAATTTCGCTTGCCTCAAAATGCACTACAGTACGATATTCAGAATCTTTTGGATTTAGGAGTTCATATTCAATACAATAGCCCTATTGAAAGGGAGACGCAAATTAAAAAACTCAAAGAGGACGGTTTCAATGCCATATTTATGAGTACCGGATTGACCGAAGCATTTGAATTGCCAATTTTTAAGGAGTGCAAAAACGCCGTTTCGTACATCGAGTTTTTGTCTAGGGCAAAGGCTGATAAAAAGGCGTTTAATCTTGTCGATACAACCGTTGCCGTAATTGGTGGTGGAAGTGTTGGTGTTGATTCTGCAAATACAGCCAAGGCTTTGAGCGCAAAAAAAGTATATCTTATTTCGCTGGAAGGATTGTCCGAATTGCCTGCCGACGACGAGGAAATCCGATTGGCACAGCTTATGAATATTGTATTCAAAACATCAAGTCAAATTGTTGATGTTGAACAAGATAATAATAAGATAACGATACTTAAAGGCCTTGAAATTGAGTGGAAAGAGCTAGGGAATTTTAATCCGGCAAATGCATTGACAATTGCGAATACGGAGTTTAAAATCCCCATTGATTTTGTAGTTACAGCTATTGGAACAGCGGCAGGTTCTGAAATTCCTGGGTTGAATCCAAATTTGAAAATAAAAGGAAAAAATACAATTCAAGCGAACGATGAGTTTTGTACTTCAGTCGAAGGTGTTTTTGCTGGAGGTGATGTTGTCAATGGCGGATCAACGGTAGTGAAAGCCGTAGGAGATGGTAAAAAAGCAGCTCAGTCAATCGATGTATATTTGTCAAAGTAAGAAACTCAGAGTTAAAATCATTTAAAAAAAGGGAGCTATGAAAAAAGCCGATTTAAGTATAGATTTTTGTGGTGTTAAATGCGAAAACCCATTTTTCTTATCATCGTCACCAGTTGGTAATCATGCTGAAATGTGTGCCCGCGCCTACGATGCGGGGTGGG
>JAQVXQ010000113.1 GCA_028709085.1 Salinivirgaceae bacterium
GTCAATTATTATCGACGGGGTGTTTTCTAAAATTGGGCACAACTCATTTGTAAACCTCAAAAAAGTAGCTTCGCCCACCCAATTTAGGTGGGCGAAGCTACTTTGGGGTAGTTTATATTTTACAAATTTATAACATTATTCGAATAAGCCATTGAGAATGATCCATGATTTTCAGAATAGTGTGAGAGGTTTGTAGGGCAGGAGTGTGGCTTGGTTGCGTATGGTGTTTTGTCTGTGTTAATCCGCATGAGGGAGCCAATAGAGCAGTGCTGTTTTTAGCGTGCTGTAGCTATTTTTGTTGCCTAACTTTAGGGCATTTGTAATGGATTGTTGATAAAAAAATCGGAGATTTTGATTTAAACCATAACTTTTATGACACTAATTCGTATCTTTATACATTAAATTTAAACATTCATGTCAAATATATAACACTTAGTCAAAAGTTATGGAAAATATTAATCTTTATGTTGTAGTAGCGCAGTGGTTAGCAATTGTGGTCTTAGCTGTGTGGGTTTTTTTATTGGTAAATCGTGGACGACGCGAGTTGGTTTACACCAAAGAGGAGCTTAATTTAACCATTAGGAGTCTCGAAATGGAGTTGATAAAACTCAAAAAAGATGTGTTAAAGCATTCGTATAAGCACGAGAAAACAGATAAACCCGATAAAACAACAATTAATCATAACGCATAATTTTTGCTACCGGTATTTTAGATACATATTTCGACGGTACTACCATCATTATTAGCAGACATAGAAATGCTAACAGGTTTATTAGTATCCAATTAGATAGGGAAACTTCCACCGGAACATGCGATAAATAATAGTTGGCAGCATCGAGTTTTATGGGATGGTATCGATATTGAAGCAGTATGAGTACTACTCCAACGATATTTCCAATAATCATGCCTCTTGATATTATTTTTGCGGCGTGCAGTATGAAAATCTTCTGCAAAACCTTGTTGTTTGCGCCCAATGTCTTTAAAACTCCTATAAATTGGGTTCGCTCTAAAATTAGGATTAGCAGCCCTGTAATCATGTTGGTTCCGGAGACCAAAATCATGAGAATTATTATTACATAAACATTTACGTTTTGTAATTCCAGCCAGTCAAATATCTGTTGATTGAGTTCCGTAACCGGTACTGCACGCATGGTGGATTTGTCTTCGTTGAATGCCAACGATGTCATGCGGCGCAATTTAGTGGTTGTCTCTTCAAGTTTATTTAAATCATTTATAAAAACCTCGTATCCTGTAATTTCATTCTCTTTCCATCCGTTAAGGCGCTGTACATGCTGTATGTCGCAAAGAACATAAAGCTCGTCGTACATCTCCAGATTGGTATTGTAAATGCCCACAATCGAAAAGTTTCGCATCCGAATGGGTTGTTGCATAAAATAGGTTGGCAACTTATCCCCAACCGCTAAGTTTAGTTTATTTGCAATTACCTCCGATATCAGTACTTGATTACTGACGCTTGAATCGGTGAGGTTTGGAAAGTGTCCTTGTGTGATATGTTTGGCAAAAAACGAGGAGTCGAAATCCGTTGAAATGCCTTTCAAAACAATCGCTTGAAGATCGGTCTCCAGTTGAATTATTCCTGGTTTAGTGGCAAATTTCTGAATATGCTTGATTTCGGGTTCATTTTTTATTTTATCGATTACGGGAGCGTCCGATTTTATGGGGCTCGTGTCGAACGTTGTGTTTAAATCGAAGTTAATGAGGTGGATATGAGCCGTAAACCCAGTTACCTTTTCTCTAATTTCATGTTTAAATCCAATTACAATGCTTATTGATATCAACATCACAGCTAAACCCAGAGCAATTCCGGCGATCGACACTTTGATCATGGGTGATGAAAGTTGATCCGATTTCTGATTTGTTTTGTTGAGACGCTTTACTATAAAAGAAATGAGTTGCAAAATTTTGTGTATTTTAGCGGCGTAATTAATAATAAATTCAATGGTTAGAAGTAGCAAAAATACCATTTTGTTTAGTTTGTTTTGCTTTTTTTTGAAAAATATTGTTTTTGGGCAGATTTCTCCAGGAGCCGAACAGTTAAATAAGTATATCCCGTTGCTTGAAGGAAAGCGTGTTGGAGTGGTTACAAATCACACGGGGCTTGTGTCGGGCGTGCATCTTGTAGATACATTAATAACTTTGGGTGTTGATATAAAAGCCATTTTTTGTCCTGAACATGGTTTCCGTGGAATTGCGGATGCGGGCGAAATAATTGAGAATAGCAGGGATTCAATAACCGGAATCCCCATTTATTCGTTGTATGGCAGTCGTAAAAAACCACAAAAGAAAGATATTGCCAATATTGACCTTTTTTTGTTCGACTTGCAGGATGTAGGCGTTCGTTTTTACACCTATATCAGCACTTTACACTATATAATGGAAGCTGCTGCCGAGACACAGAAAAAAGTGATTCTCCTTGACCGACCCAATCCAAACGGATTTTATATCGATGGTCCCGTTCTCGATACTGCGTGTCGATCGTTTGTGGGAATGCACCCAATTCCCGTTGTTTACGGAATGACCATTGGGGAACTCGGACGTATGATCAATGGAGAGCGGTGGCTCGATAGTCGGATTGCTTGCCAGTTAGAGGTTATTCCTTGCCTAAATTACACCCATTCCAGCAAATACCAACTTCCCGTACCGCCATCGCCAAACTTGCCCAATATGGCGGCGGTCTATCTCTATCCATCGTTGGGGTTTTTCGAAGGAACGGTGGTCAGTGCTGGCCGTGGAACACTGTATCCATTCCAAATTTATGGACATCCGTTGTATAAAAATCACCCGTTTGTTTTTACCCCAATTGCGAGGCCGGGAGCGAAGTCGCCAAAGTTTAAAAACGTGCAATGTTTGGGCGAGAATTTACAAAACACCTCCATAGCCAAGGGCGAAAGCACCGAGATAACCTTTTTTTATCTCATTAATGCCCATGAAAACCTAGATGTTCCAAAATTCTTTAATTCCTATTTTCGATTGTTAATTGGCAACGAAACCTTTCAAAAGCAGATCGAGGAGAACGTTCCCATGGAAGAGATTCGCAAATCGTGGACTCCGTTAATCGATGAGTTTAAGACAAAAAGAGCGCTCTATTTACTTTATCCTTGATTTTCCATAATAATGCACGACAAAACAAAACCCGACACCTCAAATATTCTCGCTTATGTGGGAATATGCATTATTGTACTCTTTGCTGTGGTCTCTTTTGCCGGTTATTTGATTACTCCCGACAACACGCCCAATACCAATAGTCAGCATCCTTCCATTGCTTTACAGCCCATTGGATTTCGTGTTGCGATGTTGAAAGTTAAAAATAACGTCGATTTTGAACCAACGGGAATTGTCCACCGGTGGCTGTTTGGCGAACAAAACCAATATCGCTATATTCCGTTTGATTCCATTCAATGGAACCATTTTGGGCTGAGAGTTTTTGAGTTTAGTTCCGATAGCTCGGGCGTTCAGTTCGAGCAAGATATTGACTATCAGGACATTCTTTTTTCAGTTCGACAACAAAATAACCTGAATCCAATGGCAGACTCTGTTTTTGTGGAGATGACAAATGGCCAAAGCCGATGGTGCTCCTATAAAGCGATGCAGCAACGGGTTAAGAATGAAAATTTGGAGACGAAATTCTTTGCCATGGGAACCGATCGGTTTGGGCGTGATATGCTGAGCCGATTAATTATTGGGGGACGAATTTCGCTTTCGGTGGGTTTTGTGGCGGTATTTGTTTCATTAATTATTGGCATCTTTTTCGGACTTGTTTCTGGTTACTATGGTGGCATAATCGATAAAGTTATTGTGTGGCTTATCAATGTCTTTTGGTCTGTTCCCACACTTTTGTTGGTAATAGCGGTCTGCATGGCATTGGGAAAAGGTTTTTGGCAGATATTTTTGGCCATTGGTTTGACCATGTGGGTTGAAGTGGCGCGTGTTGTGCGCGGCAAAGTCCTCCAACTAAAGCATCGAGAGTATATTGAGGCTGCAAAAGTACTGGGTTTTTCCGACTTCCGAATTATGTTCCGCCATTTGTTGCCTAATATTATTGGTCCAATTTTGGTGATTTCAGCCGCTAATTTTGCTTCTGCCATATTAATTGAGTCGGGATTAAGTTTTTTGGGTGTAGGAATTGAGCCACCAACCCCCACTTGGGGAGCAATGATACGCGATCATTATGGGTATATAATTGTTGGAAAAGCTTGGTTGGCAATGGCGCCAGGGTTTGCTGTAATGATTATGGTTTGGGCGTTTACCGTCTCTGGACATTTTCTGCGTCGTCGCTTTAATGTCGATTAATGTTCACTATTGCACCTCAACCCCGTTGTGGTTGGAAAAACAACACAATCGATTATATTTTCGTCGAACCCCAAATGGGGTTCAACATCAATTTCAACAGAATATGTTTGGCTGAAACCGTGGACAATTCAAAATAAAAACCGAAATTTCAAATTTATAGCCTCGTAGAGACACGATGTTTCGTGTCTCCCTTTGGTTTCGTGTCTCCCTTTGGTTTCGTGTCTCCCTTTGGTTTCGTGTTATCCAAACCACATTGATGCTTTCTATTATGAATTAGACATCAAAAAAAGGCTGCCAATTATTGACAGCCTTTTTTGATTTATGCTATATGATTTAGTCGAATTTTTGATCCACTAAACGTGTGTAGCTCTTGTAACGCCATTTTGCAGACTCTTCGGCAGCCTCGAACAACTCAGCAGCTTGCTCAGGGAAAGACTGCATTAGTGAGGTGTAACGAACTTCGCTTTGAAGGAATCCTTGGAATTTACTCCAATCCGGCTCTTTCGAGTCTAGTACAAATGGGTTCTTACCTTCCGCTTCCAATTGTGGATTGTAACGGTACATTTGCCAGTATCCACTTTCAACGGCGTGAATTTGTTCGCGTTGTGTAGTTCCCATTCCAGCTTTTATACCGTGAGCAATACATGGTGAGTAGGCAATAATCAACGATGGTCCTGGATATGCTTCCGCTTCTCTAAGTGCTTTTAGGTATTGCGATTGGTTGGCTCCCATGGCAACTTGTGCAACGTAAACATAACCATATGTCATCGCAATCATACCTAAATCTTTTTTGCGAATGCGTTTCCCAGATGCTGCAAATTTAGCAACAGCTCCAATTGGGGTCGATTTCGAAGATTGACCACCTGTGTTTGAGTAAACCTCAGTATCCATTACTAAGACGTTAATGTCTTCGCCCGATGCTAAAACGTGATCTAAACCACCAAATCCGATGTCATATGCCCATCCGTCACCACCAAATACCCAGATTGATTTCTTTTCCAGATATTGTTGAAGCACTACAATCTCTTTGGCAGCTGCGTTTTTCTCAGCCTTTAGAGCTTCCATAACCGCTTTTGAAACTTCTTTTGTAGTCTCGGCATTGTTCATGTTTGCAATCCAGTTTCCGAAAGCTACTTTTGTAGCAGGTGCCACATCGTTCATCGTTTCGTTCATTATCGATTCGATGCGCTCGCGTTGATTACGAACACCAGTAGCCATTCCAAAACCATATTCAGCGTTGTCTTCAAATAGGGAGTTTGCCCATGCTGGTCCACGTCCTTCTGCGTTTTTGCAGTATGGCGTTGCAGGAGCTGACCCACCATAAATTGACGAACATCCTGTTGCATTGGCAACCATCATTCTTTCGCCAAAAAGCTGAGTAACAAGTTTTACATATGGAGTCTCTCCACAACCAGCACATGCTCCCGAGAATTCGAATAGCGGTTGTGCAAATTGGGTTGATTTAACGTTGGTCGCTTTTGGAGAAATGGTGTCTTTGTAGGTTACATTGTTCGCGAAATAATTCCATCGTTCAACTTCGGCTTCTTGGCTTTCAAGGGGCTTAAGTATCAACGATTTCGTTTTCGAAGGACAAACATCAACACAGTTTCCACAACCGGTACAATCCAAAGGACTGATTTGGATTTTGAATTTTAATCCATCATATCCTTTTCCGTTTGCTTTAATTGTTTCGGTTCCTTGTGGTGCGCCTGCCAACTCTTTTTCGTCAACTAGGAAAGGACGTATTGCAGCGTGAGGACAAACAAAAGCACATTGGTTACACTGAATACAACTGTCTGATTGCCACTCTGGAATGGTTACGGCAATACCGCGTTTTTCATATTGTGTTGAACCAGCATCAAAAGTGCCATCTTCACGTCCATTGAATGTACTTACAGGAAGATCATCTCCTTTTTGTGCATTTATTGGATTTGCTATTTTTGTTATAAATTCAGGAAGGTTAGTCTCAACGGTCGCTTTTTCAGGAGTCAATTTTGACCATTCAGCAGGCACTTCTACTTTTGTAACTTTACCGCCTCGGTCAATGGCTTCGTTGTTCATTTTAATAATTTCGTCTCCTTTTCTTGAGAAGCTTTTGTAAACGAAATCTTTCATCTCTTTTACAGCTTTGTCGTAAGGAATTACGTTCGAGATTTTGAAGAACGATGCTTGCATAATGGTATTGGTTCTGTTTCCAAGACCAATCTCATCAGCAATAGCAGTGGCGTTGATGATATAGAATTCAATTTGGTTATCGGCCAAATATTTCTTCACTTCGTTTGGTAGATGATTTGCAGTCTCTTCGGCATTCCAGATACTGTTTAGTAGGAATGTTCCTCCTTTTTTCAATCCTTTCAACATGTCGTATTTGTTTAAATACGATGGAACGTGACAGGCAACAAAGTCAGGAGTTGTTACCAAATATGGAGAACGAATTTGTTTGTCCCCAAAACGAAGGTGAGAAACGGTTACGCCACCCGATTTCTTAGAGTCATACGCAAAATAAGCTTGACAATATTTATCGGTGGTTTCGCCAATAATTTTGATTGAGTTTTTGTTTGCTCCAACAGTACCATCGGATCCAATACCATAGAATTTAGCTTGGTAGGTGCCTTTTGGAGTAACGTTTACCTCGGGTGTTAATGGCAACGAACGGAAAGTTACATCGTCGATAATTCCAATTGTGAATTGGTTTTTCGACTCTTTTTTAGCCATGTTCTCAAAGACAGCGATCATTTGCGCAGGAGTGGTATCTTTTGATGAAAGACCATATCGTCCGCCAATGATTTTTGGAGAATTTGCTTTTCCATTAAACATTTCAACTACGTCCAAATACAATGGGTCACCATTGGCTCCAGGCTCTTTTGTGCGATCCAGAACAGTGATGCTTTTAACCGATTTTGGCAATACGTTAAAGAAGTATTTGCTTGAGAATGGACGATATAGGTGTACACTAATTAGACCTACTTTTTGGCCATTAGCAATTTTGAAATCGATAACTTCTTTGATTGTGTCGGTGATTGAACCCATTGCAACAATAATATCAGTTGCATCGGGGGCACCATAATATGTAAATGGGTGGTACTCGCGACCGGTAACTTTCTTCAGCTCTTGCATATAGTATTCAACGATGTCAGGAATTGCATCGTAGAATTTATTGGAAGCTTCGCGTGTTTGGAAGTAAATGTCTGGATTTTGTGCTGTTCCTCTGGTTACAGGATGCTCAGGATTAAGAGCGTTTTCGCGGAAAGCCTGTAATGATTTTTGATCTAGCAATCCTTGTAATTGTTCCATGGATGGAGCTTCAACTTTCTGAATTTCGTGCGAAGTTCTGAATCCATCAAAGAAGTGCATAAATGGAAGCCGTCCTTTTAATGATGCGAAGTGAGCAATAGCAGCAAGGTCCATAATTTCTTGAACGCTACCGGTTGCTAATATGGCAAACCCAGTTTGGCGTGTACTCATAACGTCACTGTGGTCTCCAAAAATAGAGAGTGCTTGTGCTGCTAAACTACGTGCTGTAACATGAAAAACTCCGGGAAGTAATTCACCAGCAATTTTATACATGTTAGGAATCATTAATAATAATCCCTGAGATGCTGTAAATGTAGAAGTTAGGGCTCCTGATTGTAATGATCCGTGAAGCGCACCAGCGGCTCCACCTTCTGATTGCATTTCCACAACCTTTACAGGACGACCAAAGATATTTTTTTTGCCAGATGCAGCCCATTCGTCAACATGTTCTGCCATGGTTGATGAAGGGGTGATTGGATAAATTGCAGCAACTTCGCTAAACATATAAGCGATATATGCGGCTGCATAGTTTCCATCACATGTAATGAATTTTTTTGTTTTACTCATAATTACAAGTTTATTATAGGATCGAATTATTTTTATTTTTGAGAGTACAAATTTACGAAAAAAAGAGCATCTTATTTGGGCTTTCCGGGTGGGGCTCCTAATTCAGAACCATTTTAAATAGCAAAGCTGTTAATACCATGAAGTAGAGCGCTATTCGCTCATAATGGCTTTAAGTAAAGGGGATGATCTTGTTGATAAAAGATGTTTTATAACAGCATTGCTTTCAAAATTTTCTGTGATAAAGGAAAACCCGAACAGGTTTATTATTTGCTACTTACAAATATTTATGCAGTGAAACATTTCACTAAAATAACGCTACAAAATGGGGTTGATTAATTCAATAGTTTTTATTTATTCTGTTAATGCGGAGTTTTCCCATTTGTCACTCCACAGTACGGATTTTTTTAAAATCTTTTCATTCAGGATGACATCTGTATTCGAAAGGAAAAAAGGAGGAAAGGCTCTCTCTTAAAATGTTTACAAAGACTAACTAATCGATGTGAAATACTTTGCATTTTGGGAAATGGTCATCGGGGGGCATTTTATTCTCATAAAGTCCAAAAAGTGCTGATCCAGAACCACTTAATGAAGCAAATTTGGCTCCCGAATCATAGAGTCTCTTTTTTATATCTCCCAGCAGGGGATGTGTCTCGAAAAGTGCGGTTTCAAAATCGTTCACAAGTGTTTCCTTCCATGTATCTATTGGCTGTGCAAGGATCTCCGTTAATTTTGGTCGAGTGCTGTTTGGTTTTACCTTCGAATAGGCCAAGGCAGTGCTAATATGTATCGGCGGTACAACAATAACAATGCGATATTGGTCAATTTTTAATTTAATGGGCAATAGCTTTTCCCCACGTCCCTCGGCAATGGCAGATCTGTTTTCAATAAAGAATGGACAATCGGATCCCAGTTCTAACGCAGTTTTGTGGAGCTGGCTTTTATCCATGTTTAACATGAAAGTGCTGTTCAATGCCAATATCATAAATGCAGCATCGGCAGAACCGCCTCCCAGTCCTGCTCCTGATGGGATAGCCTTGTGTAGGTGGATTTTGAGTGGTGGAATGGTTCCAAAGTCACGACATTTTAACAATGCTTTATAAACGAGATTGTCGTTCATATTCGGGGTGTCAAGCGAAATTCCGGTAATCATTAATTCGTCACTCTTCGATTCTTCAAACTCCAATGCATCGGAGAGCGCAATTGGGATCATTACTGTTTCGATATTGTGAAAGCCATCGGGGCGTTTGTTCAGAATATGGAGGCCAAGATTTATTTTGCAATTTGGGAAAACAATCATTGTGCGGTTAAGGGTTGAATTAATATTTGATGACTTTTTGGATTTTGTTACCTTGTTTTAAAATGTAGGTGCCTGCCGGAAAGGGACGTAAGTCAATTTCGTTGTTGTGTTTTGGTGTGGACAACAAGTGTTGTCCCGCTAGATCAAATAGGTCAATACGGCTTGAATTGCTATTCTTAATTTTGAGAATCCCATGGGTTGGATTGGGGTATATTGTCAACACATTTTGAACGAAATCGGGGATGGAGGTTGTGAAATCAGGTGCTATTTTGAATCCAACGACCATTTCGTCGGGGTTGAACGCAATGGTACACACCGGAAGTCCATATCCGGGAATCCAGTAATTGGTTGCTTTTGTTGTCTGTTCGCCTCCTACAGACGAAATAGGCCACCAAATATTCCAGTATAACACTTCAACGGCGTATGCAATGGTTTGCGTGTTGCTCTCCATAAATGCAGCTTCTCGATTGTTGAATATATTATGGGCTTGAATTGCAGAGTTGATGTTGATTTGAACCGTTATTCGAATACTGTCCGGTTCAATAGGGATTCCTAAGTCGGCAGCTGTTATTCCCAACTGGGCGGGAGTGAGGGTTATGGGTATGGATCGCTCACGTACAATAGAATTGCCCACAAGAAGGGGAAAGTGCATTATATCAATGGATTCCGATAGGATAACAGGGAAGGAGTAG
>JAQVXQ010000114.1 GCA_028709085.1 Salinivirgaceae bacterium
CGCAAATGTTGTTCGGTTGGCATATCGACCATGACGATCAGCTTCCAATGCTTCGGCAAGTTCACTTACCATTAGCATTAATAGGGTTCCTGTTTCACGTTCGCTGTCCCAAAATCCCTTTTGTTTCGCATCGGCATGGATGCGTTGTGCGGCTTCGTTCAATCCTGAACACAAGTCAAGTTTATTGCTCATAAAAAGAGTTTATTTAATTGACAAACAATAGTTTATCATTTATTATGTGGTGTAATCAAATGTAGATAAAAAAATAGAGACATACAAAAGCATGTCTCTATTTTTCAATATTTATTTGAAAGATTTATTGCTTATATAAACCTCGTTTCTTTAACAATGGGACTTCCGATGGTTCTTGCCCACGGAATTTTTTATACTGCACCATGGCATCATAATTTCCTACGTTTGCCAAACAGTGCTCGCGGAATTTTGCAGCCAACTCTTTGTTGAACAGATCTCCCGACTGTTTGAACGCATCAAAAGCATCGGAATCGAGAATTGCAGCCCACAGATAAACGTAATATCCAGCCGAATATCCGCCACCAAAGATATGACCAAAATAGGTAGAACGATAGCGTGGCACAATTTCGTCAATTAAGCCAATGTTGCCCATGGTTTGATTCTCAAATAGTCGGGCATCGGTAATTGGATTCTCCTGGGTTTGCGAATACCATTCAATATCAAGCAACGCGGATGCAACATACTCTACCGTTCCAAAACCCTGATTGAATTGTCCGCTATTTACCAGTTTGGCAATCAACGCATCGGGAATAACTTCACCGGTTTTATAATGCTTAGCATATTGTTTTAAAACGGCAGGTTCACCAGCCCAATTTTCCATAATTTGTGAAGGAAGTTCAACAAAATCGAGGGGAACGTCACCTGCTGTGCGGTGATAATGACCATTGCTGAAAAGTCCGTGTAAACCATGACCAAATTCGTGGAAAAGAGTTTCGGTTTCGTCCCACGACAACAACGAAGGAGCATCAGCCGTTGGTTTGGTAAAGTTACAAACAATGGAAACAATGGGGTGAATTCGGTCGCCATTTGGAGAATAACTACCATTGCGGAACGAAGTACACCATGCACCACCGCTTTTTCCACTGCGTGGATGATAGTCGAGATACAAAACACCCAGATGTGAACCATCGGCTTCAAAAACCTCAAAAACATCGTTATCGGCATTGTATTTAGGGGCATTTTCCACTTTAGCGAAGGTAATGCCGTAGAGTTGGTTGGCAACCCAAAACATTCCGTCGCGGACGTTTCCAAGCTCCAGATAGGGTTTTAATTCAGCCTCGTCGAGGTCATACTTCTCTTTGCGGAGTTTTTCGGACAAATTCCACCAATCCCACGATTCAATTGTATATTTATCGTCGCTTTTATTAACAATTGCTTGCATCTCTTTCAATTCTTGCTTTGAACGCTCCAATGCAGGTTTCCATATTTTAAGAAGGAAGTCTTTAACGGTTTCGGGCGTTTTTGCCATATTTTCGTTGTGAGCATACTTTGCAAATGTGTCAAAACCAAGCAATTTGGAACGCTTTGTTTGTATTTGAGCAATTTTAACAATAATATCTTTGTTGTCAAATTCATTGTCGTTATCGCCACGCATTGTATAGCCACGATAGAGTTTCTCGCGTAGAGCACGATTCTCGGAGTATTGCAAAAATGGAATCCAAGATGGTTTTTGGAGGGTAAATGCCCATTTTCCTTCCATTTTCATGGCATTTGCCGTTTCGGTTGCAGCGTCAATAACCGATTGTGGTAATCCTACCAGCTCGTCGCGGTTTTCAACAATCATGCTGAAATTCTCATTGGTTTCTGCCAACAAATTTTCCTCGAACTGAAGTTGAAGCGTCGATAGTTGATTGTTTAATTCACGAAGTTGAGTTTGATCTTCGTTGTTCAGGTTTGCACCATTGCGTACAAAATCGTTATACTTTTTCTCAATAAATCGCTTTTGTTCAACGGTATAACTCTGATTTTCAATATCATTATAAATTGCTTTGATACGCTCAAAAAGTTTTGGATTTAACGAAATGTTATCGCTATGTTCCGTTAGCTTTGGGGTAATAATTCGTGCAATCTCTTGCATTTTCTCATTATTACTTGCACTTTGCAGGTTAAAGAACACATTTGAAATCTTATCCAACAACTCGCCAGAGTGATTCATAGGAATCATTGTATTTTCAAACGTTGGTATATCCGTCTGATCAACAATCGCTTGAATCTCTTTTGAATGGTCAGCAATTGCTTTTTCAAAAGCGGGTAAATAATGATCTTCGTTAATTTGCTCAAATGGAGGAACTCCAAATGGGGTGTTGTACTCGGAAAAGAAGGGATTTTCCATTTTTTTCACGTCCTTGCAAGCACTAGAAAGAAGGACAGTAGCAGTCAAAAGCATATAAAAAGGTTTAAGCATAGGGATGAAATATTAGATGAGTTAAATTATTGTTAACGAACAAAATTAAGCATAAAATGGCTACCAAAATGGTGAAATCATTAAATTTTGATTCGAAAAACGAATTGGATACTCAATTCAGTTATAATAAATCAATAACTCATTAATATTAAATTTACTAATGCTATTAAAAGTAGTAAAATATATTTTTTTTTCAACGAAAATAAAACTAAGAATTTAAGGACAATGTAGATAATTATTTTATAATTTTGTCCTCCAATTACGGGGTATAGCGCAGTTGGTAGCGTGCTACGTTCGGGACGTAGAGGTCGGGCGTTCGAGTCGCCCTACCCCGACAAAACAGCGGTCGCAAATATTCAAAAAAGCCATATATCAACCGGTGCATGGCTTTTTTGAATATTCTCTCATTATCCTCAATAACAACACCTTTATATTCATTTTAAAATACACAGTATCCTTAAAAAACCAAAGGCGTTCTACAATAGTGGAACGCCTTTGGTTTTTATATTTTTATTGGTTTACCTTTCGTGATAATCAGCTCCATTGTTGTTGTCAAACGTGTCAGTAGAGATATCTACAGAAGAACCGCTATCAACAGTTATACCATAACTTGCAGAATATGCAATTCTTGAATTTGTAATTGTTACCATATTCGATCCACTCTCATCAAGCATTATAGCACCATAATAATCACTAGAACCTGCATATAGAACTTCGCAATGGTTTAGAATACTACCTGAAACTCCTTTGTAAAAGTAAATACCATTCCAATCACCTTTATCAGGGGAAGGACTGCCTGAAGTAAATACAATTGGTTCAGAATCAGTTCCGTTCGCTATCAACTTTGCATAATGTTCATCCCAATATGAAATATCAAGCCCAGCGTTATCCATAAACTTTAAAGTCGCTCCGGCCGATATTGTTAAATTAACACCACCACCAGCTGATCCAACTCGAACAAGATTTTCAAAAATATAAGGTGCATCATGCTTCAGCCAAGTGTAAGTACCTGAAATATCAAACGCTTGAGTAACTATAATACCATAAGCGCCTGAATTGAAAGTATTTCCTGCTCCAATAGTATGGGCGTAATTACTTCGGATAGTAATCGGATTTTTTTCAATTTGAGAAAAAGTATTATTCGTAAAAGTGGTAAATCGGCCAGCTTCTTCAAGTACTATAGCATTGCCCTGCATATGCATGAATTGACAATTTGCAAATTTCACACTGCTCTCTTCAATAAAAATAGCGCCATAAGATGAGATATTTCCGGCATATTCAAATGTGCAATATTCAAATTCACTATTGCTTGACCCTTTGTAGAAGTATAATCCACTATAATCACCGGCTTCAGGAGCGGCACTATTTGATGTAAATCGAATTGGATTCTGCTCTGTTCCTTTTGCAATGATTTTAGCATAATCGGTGTCCCAATATGCAAATTCTAATTCAGCTTCATCGCCAAATTGAAGAGTAGCACCTGCCTCGATTGTTAGATTAACTCCACTGCCATCGCTACCAACTCTAATGTTTGATGGAATAATATAGGGAGCATCATGAGCCAACCAAGTATAATTTCCAGCAACATTCATAGGAGTAGTAACTTGAATACCATAACGGCTATTGGCGTTAAATGTATTTCCTGCACCAATGCTATGTGCAAAATTACTTTGAATTTCAATTGGGTTTTTCTGAACGTTATTGAAAGTATTGTTGGTAAATTGAGTAAAAGAACCATCTTCCATTAAGCGAATTGCCGAATTACTGATATTTCGAAAAGTACAACTTTCAAATTTCACATCGGTGTCCGAAATAAATATGGTCGTATAATATTCGCTATTTCCACCATATTCGAAGATACAATTTACAAATTCACAATTATTTGCTCCATTATAAAATCCAATCCCGTTATAATCGCCGGCCGCAGGATTTGCTGCATTTGAGGTAAACGTAATTGGTTTTTCGGCTGTTCCTATTGCTTTGATAGTTGCATTTTCATTGTCCCAATAGGCTATTTCTAATTGAGCCTCTTCATTAAATTTAATAATAGCACCTGGTTCAATGGTAATATCAGCCGAAACCCTTACCGTACCATCAATTACATAAGTATTACCTTCGGACCATAGCTCTGGCGCTGTAATATTACTTGTAACCTCTACAATTACACCTACAGGATCTGAATCATCAATCAAATCACAACTGCTAAATCCAAGAAGCAGTCCGAACATTAATAGTAACGAGAATTTTTGTTTCATAGTTTTTCTTATTTGGTTAAATACTAATTCAGTCGTAAGCGCAAAATTAATGATAAATTACGAAAATGTAAATATGTAAGGTTAAATCAATCCTTGAATAAGTGCCTCTATCTATTGTTTTAATGGTATAAAAGAAAATTCAATTCTTTTTTATCCTGTGTTAATTAAAAAAAGACACTACCCAAAATATTAATAATCAAATATTTAGAAACAGAATACACACAATCCTACTTGCACATTGTATTGCACCGTTAATAAAATGTTATTGTAAAAAAAGTGTGGTTTAACAGAGTCATATTTAGATTCTATGTGCTCATAATGGAGTAATAATGCGTAGATATGAAGGCAATCAGAGTAGCTGACTATTTTAAAATAATATTATGTAAATACACTCTGTTTCTCAATGTAAATTAGAGCTCTTCCTTAATTTCTATAAGAATTTCACGAATGCTTTTCAACCGATCAATAACTTGAATAGTAGTAGCAATTTCGTTTTTACTCTCTTTCAATTTATTAATCACCCCTTTAATGGTCATCCCCTCCTCGTCGATCAAATGGAATATAATTTTCAAATTATCAATATCTTCAATCGTAAACTGTCGATTTCCCTTTTTGTTTTTCTTTGGTTTTAATATATCAAAGGTGTTTTCATAATATCTTATTTTCGACGTATTCACACCAAACATTTCAGCTACTTCGCTTATGGAATAGTACAACTTTATAATTTTGTCTTCTTTATATGGCATGGCATTCTATTTATAGGTTATTACTCCTTCGTCTGAAATATGAATAGGGGATTCCGGCAAATCGGTCTCTGTCAAATTCTTAATCTTTTTAATTGCTCCTTTTTGGTGATCATAAAAAGGTCCTTTACCATAATCTTGAACAAAAGGTACAATTTGACCATCGATAAATTCACCATTTTTAGTTAAATTCAATTGAGCAACTACACTTAATCCATTGGCACCTTTTAGATTCATACGCACTGGGGTACAGAAATTTCCCAAACTATAGGCAATAAATCTGTTTTTGTATAGATCAAATGCACGCAAAACATGAGGTCCATGACCCAAAACAACATCAGCACCAGCATCAATGGCTACACGGGCAATTTCATATACATTCCCTCGGTTTTCGCCATAAAAGGTCTCTGCCAATTTGGTTACCGATTGATATTGAGCTCCTTCTGCTCCTCCATGAAACGAAAACACTACGATGTCGCACAGGGTATCCAAATGACCAACAATGGAACGTATCAATGAATAATCGTTCATATCCTGAGTTCCCTTATTGGGAGCAAATGCGGTTAAGCCTATTTTTAAATTATTTCGCTCCACAATGGCGTAGGGCCGGCTTAGTGGTCCAGCTACAGCGACTTGAAAACTATCGGCAAGCTGAAACGTTTTAAGTACAGCTCGTTCTCCAAAATCAAACGAATGATTATTGGCCATGCTAAACATAGTAAAACCGGCTGCAACCACATCGCCAAAGTATTTTTCTGGTGATCGGAAAGCATAGCATTTCGTCGTGTCGCTGCATTTTTTAACTACTTGCCCTTCATCAAGATACGACCCTTCAAGATTTCCAAAAGCGATGTCGGATGATTGTATAAATGGTTTAGCATTTTCGAACAGAATGGCGCAATTGTCGTTGGGAGGTAAATAAATTTTGGAAGGGAAAAGAGTTCCCGGCATAATATCGCCCACGGCACTCAACGAAATTGCTTTCTCCGATTGGGCACTACTATTTAAAAATAGTGCGAATACTAAAATAGTACTAATGAGTGCTTTTACAAACATTGGGTTTACTAATCAAAACTTTGGGTTGGTCGTTGCGACAATTCTATAATCCGGTCGTACTCTTCGGGCGTTAAATCGTTAAAGTAATAATTCACAGGGTCAACTGGTTTATCGTTGTACCGTACTTCGTAGTGCAAATGTGGCGCAACTGAACGTCCGGTGGATCCAATTGTTCCAATAATATCGCCACGAGTTATCATTTGTCCATTTTTCACTTTAATTTCATGTAAATGGGCATACAATGTCGAATATCCATAACCATGACTAATAATAATCACATTACCATATCCACCTGTTGAACTCCCAGCTTTAATAACCTTACCTTTACCTGAAGCATACACATCGGTGCCCGAAGGTGCTGTAAGATCAATGCCAGTATGCATTTTACGTGTTTTATAAATTGGATGCAATCGATAACCAAACCCACTAGCAAAGCGTTTAAATGTTTTGTCGGATATGGGAGAAATTGATGGAACCGACTCAAGAAAATCTTTCTTATAAAGAGCTAAATCGGTTATCTCATCGAGAGATTGGGATTGAAAAACGTATTGACTTTCAAGTTCGTCCAGTTTTTTTGCCGTTTCAATTACTAATTCGCTATTGTTGAGTGTTTCAAGATGTTTGTACCGATTTACGCCTCCAAACCCAGCTTTTCTCATTTCCTCAGGTATTGGTTCGGCCTCAAATATCATTCTGTAAATGTTATTATCGCGTTTTTGAATTTCAGCCAATGCTTTATTCATCTCATCAACCTTGCGATTCATCATTTTATACTGCAATATAAGTTGCTCATTTTCAATTCTCAACGTACGTTCATGAGGAGTCTCAATAAAATCAGATATGAAAATAAGAAGTGAAACCGTCATCAGCATTACAATAAATGCCTTTGGCAAAAAATGAATAAACCGCTTTTTAACCGAATATTCGACTAAATCGTAGCGTAAAGTCTCCGGATTAAATTTATATTTTGTCTTTGACATAAAATATTCTAGTTTATAACCACATAGAATCGCAAAATTAGTGTAAAAGAATTACATTTGCAATCAATTTTTCTAACCAGTACATAATGGGTTAAAAGATTTAAGAATCACTGGGCTAAAATACATATAATTCTGTTAATTCACTACAATAGAGAACTTAACTTATACAAAAAGTTTGAATAAAACAATATAATTAACTCACTATCAATTAAATAAAGTGTAATATTGATTTAATTTAGCATTAAAACACAAAATATAATAATATGAACGCAAACGAAATCAGACAAACGTTTAAAGACTTTTTTGCATCAAAACAACACCGAATTGTCGAATCGGGTCCTATGGTCGTGAAGGATGACCCAACATTAATGTTTACAAACGCAGGAATGAACCAATTTAAGGATCTATTTTTGGGTCAAGCACCCATAAAATATCCTCGAGTTGCTAATTCGCAGAAATGCTTGCGCGTTTCAGGAAAGCACAACGATTTAGAAGAGGTAGGCCACGACACATATCATCATACCATGTTTGAAATGCTTGGTAATTGGTCGTTTGGCGACTATTTCAAAAAAGAAGCCATTGACTGGGCTTGGGAACTTTTAACCGATGTTTTCAAACTAGAGAAAGATCGGTTGTATGTTACGGTTTTTGAAGGCGACAAAAGTGAAAACCTGTCGTTGGATACCGAAGCCATGGAGATTTGGAAAAATCATGTTCCTGAAAATCAAATCCTTATGGGAAATAAAAAGGATAATTTTTGGGAAATGGGTGCAACCGGTCCATGTGGTCCGTGTAGCGAAATACATATCGATCTGCGGAGCAACGAAGAGCGAAAGAAAATATCAGGCGCTTCTTTAGTAAATATGGATCACTATCTAGTTGTTGAGGTGTGGAATCTTGTGTTTATTCAATTTAACCGTCGCGACGATAACTCACTCGTTCCCCTGCCCGCCAAACATGTTGATACAGGAATGGGTTTTGAGCGTTTGTGTATGGCATTACAAGGCAAAAAATCAAATTACGACACCGATGTTTTTCAACCCATAATTAAAACCATTGAGGAAATTAGTGGTAAAAAATATGGCGTTGACGAGAAAATTGACATTGCACAACGCGTTATTGCTGATCATTTGCGAGCCGTTTCCTTTGCCATTGCCGATGGTCAACTTCCATCAAACAACAAAGCCGGATACGTTATTCGCCGTATTCTTCGCCGAGCTATTCGCTATGCTTTCACCTTTTTGGAACAAACACAACCCTTTGTATGTCAATTAGTTCCTACGTTATCTAAAGAGATGGGCGATGCATTTCCTGAATTAAGAAAACAGCAAGAAATAATTGAAAAAGTAATTCGCGAGGAGGAAAACGCTTTTCTAAGAACGCTGGCTTCGGGAATAAAAATGATGGATAACTATATACTAAAGTATCGAAAATCGAATAACTCAAAATTTGATGGAAAACTAGCCTTTGAGATGTACGACACCTTTGGTTTTCCATTAGATTTAACGGAGTTGATCCTCAAAGAGAATAATTTCACCCTTGATCATGCCGGATTTGATGTAGCAATGTTGGAACAAAAAAACCGATCGCGCAATGCGTCAATGATGGAAACCAACGATTGGGTTGAGATTTTACAAAACGAAACCACACAATTTGTTGGATATGAAAACGATCGTTGTGATACAAAAATCGTTGCTTACCGAAAAGCCAAAATCAAAGGCAAAGATATAATCCAACTCACATTAACGCATACGCCGTTTTATGCTGAAAGTGGTGGTCAAGTTGGCGATACTGGAACGTTAGAAACTGAAAATGAGACGTTATACGTTACTGATACGCAAAAAGATAATAACTTAATTGTTCATACGGTAAACAAAATACCAGAAAATCCAACGGCACAATTCACGGCACAAGTAAATACTACAAAGCGTCGCAATACAGAAAGTAACCACTCAGCCGCACATATTTTACACTTGGCTTTACGGCAAGTGTTGGGCGACCATGTGGAGCAAAAAGGATCGCTGGTTACGCCCGATCGATTGAGGTTTGACTTTTCCCATTTCCAAAAATTAACCCACGAGGAGATAACGCAGGTTGAAGACTCTATAAATCAAACAATTCGATGCAATATTCCGCTAAAAGAACACCATAATGTGCCTATTGATCAAGCAAAAGAGATGGGTGCTGTGGCATTGTTTGGCGAAAAGTATGGCGAAACCGTACGTGTGGTTAAATTTGGCGAATCCATAGAGTTGTGTGGTGGAACCCATGCCGCTTCGACCGGACAACTGGGTTTATGCCTCATTGTATCTGAATCGGCAATTGCTGCAGGAATCCGTCGTATTGAAGCGATTACCGGGGAGTCTGCTTTGCAATTTATAAGAACTAAGTTTGCTCAATTATCGGAGGCACAATCGCTTTTAAAAGGGCAAACAAACCTGGCAAAAGGTATTGAGAGTTTGATAGAAACAAACCAAACATTTCAAAAACAGATTGACGAAGTAGAGAAAGAGAAAGCAAAGGCTCTGAAAGAGCAACTGGTTCAAAAAATTCGAAAACACAACAACATTAATGTTTTAACTGAAATTGTGGAAACAAACAATCCAGGATTTATTAAAGATATATGCTTTCAACTTAAAAATGAAGTATCGGATCTTTATTGTGTGC
>JAQVXQ010000115.1 GCA_028709085.1 Salinivirgaceae bacterium
ACCGGCAGCAGGATTCAATAAATGCAACTGAACGGGCCATTGACGTAGCTCACTGGGCTGGTTGGTTGGCGATGAAACAGGTGCAGAAGTTGTCATTTGTGGCGTAAAGCTCACTTCACGAGAACCTGGACATCCGCCGCCTTTATGTTGCGTTTGCATTGGTTTTACCTGAACCGATGCCTGTTTTTGGGTATTCATGGGTTTCTTTGGCTCATGCAACTTTGCAAGCAACATTTCGGGATCAAAATCAATTTTCGACCGATTGGCACGCAAGAAATCAATTCCTTGTTGAACATATTGTTTCAAGTCATGATCTTTTAAGTGACTCAAATGAGCAAAAATTGTATTGTAGCCTTTTGAAATAATCTCTTCCATTACAAGAATCTCGTTGTAAGGTTCCGCCTCACGCTCTTCCAGAGTAATTGCATCAACCGGACAATGTCCAATACAGGCACCAAGTCCATCGCACATTAGGTCGCTCACCAAGCGGGCTTTTCCATCAATAATCTGGAGTGCTCCTTCGTGACATCCAGGAATACACTCCCCACATCCAGTGCATTTATCCTCATCGATATGTATTACGGTACGTTTCATATTTTTAGTTTTATTTATGTGTCGTTTTCGTTTCTTTCTGATACAAAAGTTGGATATTCGGATAAATATATCTGTAACATATGTGACAATATGCTATTTTTGCAGAATATAAACCGATTCATTCAACAAAAAACAATTCCAGTATGGCCAATATGTTCACGGTACTAACACATAATCAACTATTTATGGGTATTACGACCCCCGAATTACACGAACTATTCAAATGTATCCACTTTGGCATTCGCACCTACAATAAAGGACAACTTATTGCAGTGGCTGGTGATAAATGCAATAATCTTATGATTTTATTGTCGGGAGTAGTAAAAGGAGAAATGGTTGATTTTAGTGGTCGAACAATTAAAGTGGAGGATATTGAAGCTCCACGCCCCATAGCACCCGTATTCCTTTTTGGAAAAAACGCCTTCTTTCCCGTAAATATAACGACCATAAAAGAGGCTGAGATTTTATATATTGGTCGTGATAATTTAGTGACCCTCATGCAGAAGGATAATCGCGTACTTATAAACTATCTAGATATAGTGAGTGACAAAGGGCAATTTCTTTCCGACAAACTTCGATTTCTCTCCTTTAATACCATTCGAGAAAAGTTAGCCCATTACCTTATAGAAAATACCATGGAGAAAAATGCCATATCGTTTGATCCCAATATGAGTCAAACGGCATTGGCCGAGATTTTTGGTGTGGCTCGCCCCTCTTTGGCACGAACCATTGGCGAATTGGTTGATCAAGGAATTATTGAATATACGCCCCGCTGGATAACCGTAAAAAAAATGAACGACCTTAAAAATATAATTCTAAAAAACGTCAAATAAAGGGTCGTCCACGAAGCGCACTTTCCAAAGAGATAGAAAACAATTGCTATCGACTAAAAACAAACAAATTACGACCTAAAAATCATCTATTTAGGATAAAAAGTTTTATCTTTGCGGTCGATTAGAATGTTCATTGGGTCTAATTGTAACATTATCAAATCGATAGGTTACAAATGGCTCTATTAACACATAATGTCCAACTTATTAATTAACAAACAATTATTAAATGAGTACAGAAAATCAAAACAAAGTAGTTTCTTCATCTGAAGATTTCGACTGGGATGCATATGCATCCAACATTGTTGTGACTGACAAGGATCGCGACGAACTTGAAAAATTGTATGACGCAACAATGTCATCAATTGCAGAAAACGAAGTTATAGATGGTGTTGTTGTTAGTTTAAACAAAAGAGAAGTATTAATAAACATCGGATACAAATCAGAAGGTGTTATTGGTATTTCAGAATTCCGCTACAATCCAGACCTTAAAGTAGGCGATACAGTTGAGGTATATGTAGAGAGTCAAGAAGACAAAAACGGACAATTAACATTATCGCATCGTCAAGCAAGAGCACTACGCTCATGGGATCGAGTAAACCAAGCCCTTGAGAAAGACGAAATTGTTAAAGGATACATTAAATGCCGTACAAAAGGCGGTATGATCGTTGACGTATTTGGCATTGAAGCATTCCTTCCAGGTTCACAAATTGATGTGAAACCAATTCGCGACTACGACATGTATGTTGACAAAACTATGGAGTTCAAAGTTGTTAAAATCAATCAAGAGTACAAAAACGTTGTGGTTTCACACAAAGCTCTTATCGAAGCAGAACTTGAACAACAGAAAAAAGAAATTATTGCCAAACTTGAAAAAGGGCAAGTTCTTGAAGGAACCGTTAAGAATATCACTTCATACGGAGTATTTATTGACTTGGGAGGCGTTGACGGTCTAATCCACATCACCGACCTTTCATGGGGACGCATCTCGCATCCAGAAGAAATTGTACAATTAGATCAAAAAATCAACGTGGTTATTCTTGACTTTGATGACGAGAAAAAACGAATCGCTCTTGGTCTAAAACAACTAACCGCTCATCCATGGGAAGCATTAAACAACGAACTTAAAATTGGTGACAAAATTACCGGTAAAGTAGTTGTGTTGGCTGATTATGGTGCGTTTATTGAAATTGCTCCAGGCGTAGAAGGACTTATCCACGTATCTGAAATGTCATGGTCGCAACACTTACGTAGCGCTCAAGAATTCTTAAAAGTAGGCGACGAAGTAGAAGCTGTTATTCTAACTCTTGACCGCGAAGAGCGCAAAATGAGTCTTGGAATCAAGCAATTGAAAACCGATCCATGGGAAAACATCGAAGCTCGATATGCCGTTAATTCAAATCATAAAGCAATCGTTCGCAACTTTACCAGCTTTGGTGTGTTTGTAGAAATTGAAGAAGGTGTTGATGGATTAATTCATATTTCGGATTTATCTTGGACTAAGAAAATTAAACATCCAGCCGAATTCACAAACATTGGATCAGAAATCGAAGTTGTTGTTCTTGAAATCGACACTCAAAATCGTCGTTTAAGCCTTGGACACAAACAATTAGAAGAGAATCCATGGGAAGTATTCGAAGGAATATTTGCAACCGATACAATACATGAAGGAACTGTAATTGAAATTACAGAAAAAGGCGCTGTTGTTGCTCTTCCTTATGGTGTTGAAGGATTTGCAACTCCAAAACATATGGTAAAAGAAGACGGTAGCCCTGCAAAAGTAGATGAGAAACTTGAGTTCAAAGTGATCGAATTCAACAAAGACGCAAAACGAATTATCGTTTCACACAGCCGTACTTTTGAAGATGTGAATCGTGCTGAACAAGATACTCAACGTACCAATGCTAAAAAAGCTACTAAAAAGCTGAAAGACAGTATTGAAAAAACTACTTTAGGTGATATAGCAGAACTAGCACAGTTGAAAGACGATTTGCTAAATAAAGACGCCGAAGAGAAATTATCAGAATAAGTGCAATTATTTTTGCACGGTACGAAAGGATTTGTTACTTTTAGAAAAAAATTAGCCCTATGGAATTCAAAATAGAAAAAAAGGACAAGTTTACACTTATTCAAGTAATGGTTGATAAGCTTGACACGCATATAGCACCATCGTTAAAATCAGAACTTGTATTAATTGCAGGTAATGGTGAAAAAAACATCATTCTGGATTTAAGCAACTGTCGCTATTGTGATTCGTCAGGTCTTAGTGCTATTTTAGTAGCAAACCGATTGTGTAAAAACGCAAACGGAATATTTATCCTTTCAGGACTGCAAACAGCAGTAGAGCGGCTGATAACTATATCGCAACTCGACACTGTACTAAATATTGCTGAAAACGAAGCTAAAGCTGAGGAAATACTGGAAAAAGAACTAAATAAAGGTTAATCAATGCGTTTTGAGTTAACCATACTCGGTTCTGGTTCAGCATTACCCACAAGTCTTAGAAATACAACCGCTCAAGTGCTCAATGTGCTTGAGCGGTTCTTTTTAATAGATTGTGGCGAAGGATGTCAACTCCAACTTAGAAAATTCTCGTTTTCGTTTCTGAAAATAAATCGAATTTTCATCTCCCACATGCATGGCGATCACTATTTTGGACTGTTTGGACTCCTTTCGACATTGAATCTTATGGGTCGTCAACAGCCACTATACATTCACGGACCGGCTGAACTCAACGGAATATTAGAAACCGTTCTTGGCTTTAAAAGTGAATATTGGAAATACAAGGTTCATGTAATTCCCCTCAATTTTGAGAATCCAGCCATAATTTTTGAAGACAAGAAGATTAAAGTCACCAGTTTTCCACTTCGACACTCAACCCCCGTTTGTGGATTTACCTTCGAAGAACAGCCCAGACCCAGAAAGATAGACAAATCAAGCATTCTTGAACTTAACCTCACTATTAAGGAGATTAATGCTCTTAAAGAGGGAATGGACATTGAACGCAATGGGGAAATTATTGAAAACAGATTAATGACCATAGATCCGCCCTCGCCTCGAAAATATGCGTTTATGACCGATACATTGAAATGTTCGTCAGCCATTGAAATCATAAAAAATGCTGATATTCTGTATCACGAAGCAACTTACTTACATGAAGACTTGGCTCTTGCCCGCAAAACATGCCACTCCACTGCCATTCAAGCAGCACAAATTGCCCGCGATGCCAATGTCAAAAAATTATTACTTGGACACTATTCCAGCAGATACACCGACATTACTGTGATCGAAGATGAAGCAAAAACAGTTTTCTCAAATAGCATATCGGTACTCGATGGCGAAATATATTCAGTTGATTACTAAGCAATTGGAGGTGGTGATTGATGAACGGTGATCAGTGAACGGTGAACGGTGAAAATTTATGGGGATTTTTCAACTCAACAACTCAACAACTCAACAACCCAACAACTCAACAAATATCCCTTTAGGCCTCGCTATTTTTATAGATTTTATCTTTGCTCTAAAAAACGCAACTAATGTTTTATAGTGCTACTTTTTATTGCACTCTTTGCAAATCCCATGAAAATAAACCACATGAGAATCAATTTGAAATCCAGTTGAATCGGAAATTGACTGTTTTATATCCTCAATCCGATCGTCAAAAAACTCGATCACTTTTCCACATTGGGTGCAAATCATATGATCGTGCTGTTTGTAGTTATACACCCTTTCAAATTGGGTGATACCATCGCCAAATTGATGTTTAATTAACAATTTAGCATCGGCCATCAAGTCTATTGTATTATAGATGGTAGCCCTACTCACCCTATAGTTACGATTTTTCATTTGAGCATAAAGCGACTCTACGTCAAAATGACCGTTATGCGAATATATGGTATCGACGATTGCATAACGCTCCGGAGTTTTCCTATAACCTTTATTTTCAAGATATCCTGTAAAGATATCTTTAACCATTTCACTTGTATTTTGAGTTTCCATGATCTTTTTTTTACAAAAATACAAAATTATCTTTATTTAGATTGAATTTAAACAGCAAGATTAATAAAAATCATCATTAGTACATAACTTTTACTAAAAACAACTCTCTTTCCTTCATATTTTTTTATTTTTGCATAACCTTATTATTAAAACCCAATTTAAAACCTAAAAAACCACTATGATTACGATTAAAGATCTGCACAAGTCCTATATTATGGGACAAAACAGTTTGCATGTTCTTAAAGGAATTGAGTTTACGATTAACGATGGAGAATTGGTTTCCATTATGGGAAGCTCCGGATCCGGAAAGTCAACGCTATTGAACATTTTGGGGCTACTTGACTCCTACGACGAGGGCACGTTTCACTTGAACGGGCTGACCATGGAGAATTTGTCGGAATCAAAAGCCGCCTATTACAGAAACAAATATTTTGGATTTGTTTTCCAATCGTTCAACTTAATTTCCTTCAAGAATGCACAAGAGAACATTGCCCTTCCCCTCTATTATCAAGGCGTATCACGCAAAAAGCGCAATCAAATTGCATTAGAATACCTCACAAAAGTAGGACTACGCGATTGGGCACACCATCTACCCAGTGAAATGAGTGGTGGCCAAAAACAGAGAGTTGCCATTGCAAGGGCATTGGTTACAGATCCCAGTGTTATTTTGGCCGATGAGCCCACTGGAGCACTCGATAGTCAGACTTCGCTTGAAGTTATGGAACTGCTTACACAGATCAATAACGAAGGTAAAACGGTAATTATCGTTACGCACGAGCAAGAAGTGTCGGCACTAACAAACCGAATAATTCGATTGCGCGATGGATTAATCCTAGAAGACGGTCCTACTGAAAAAGTTCTGGCTAATGTTTAGTATCGATACATGGCAGGAAATTTTTGCCACCATTGGTAAAAATAAACTCCGTTCCTTTCTAACTGCCTTTAGTGTGGCTTGGGGCATCTTTATGCTCATTGTCCTTTTAGGAGCTGGGCAAGGTCTCCAAAATGCAGTGAAGGCGAGTTTTGAATCCGATGCCGTGAACAGCATCTGGATTTACCCTGGACGAACCAGCAAGGAATACAAAGGATTACAACCGGGAAGACTTACCCAATTCAACAACCGCGATTACAGCGAAACCATGTTTCTGAATGATAACAACATTGAATATTCAACATCGAATGTATATGTACGTGGTTCACGAACTATATCCTACGGTAAAGAAGAGGTAAGCTACAGTATCATTGGCTCTTATCCAGGAATGCGAGATATTGAACAGGCGAATCCCATACAAGGTCGGTTTATAAATCAGATCGATATGGACGAGTCGAGGAAATCAGTAGTTTTGTCGGAAAAAATCAGAAAAGAGCTGTTCAAAAATAAAGAGGCACTGGGCGAATGGGTTAACCTAAACAAAATACCATTCAAGGTAATCGGGATATTTGAGGATGTGAATGAAAGAGAGAATGATCGAGTTTTTATTCCCTTTACAACCGCTCAACGAAGTTTTGGGATGTCAAACCAAATTAATAATCTTGCATTTACCGTTACAGGCTTAAGCGTAAGCGAGACCGAAAAGCTGGAAACAAAACTGAGGAAACAGTTTGCCTCGCGCCACAGTTTCGACCCCGAAGACGATAGAGCAATGTATATCAACAACAGTCTGAAAAATTTCCAACAGATTTCGTTATTGTTTATCGGAATTTCCGCTTTTGTGTGGCTAATCGGCATTGGAACCATTATAGCCGGTATCGTTGGAGTTAGTAATATAATGTTAATCGTTGTAAAAGAGCGAACAAAAGAGATCGGAATTCGCAAAGCCATTGGTGCGCCACCTCGATCGATTATTACCCACATAATGATGGAAGCAGTTCTTATTACGACGATTGCAGGATATTTTGGTCTTGTACTTGGTGTTGGCGTACTGGAATTGTTCTCGGCGCTTGTTCCCCCCAGCGATTTTTTCAGAAATCCCGAAGCCAACATTCAAATTGCACTGAGTGCCACTGTTTTATTAATTATATGTGGAGCCATTGCTGGATTTGTACCCGCACGGCGAGCTGCCAAAATTAAACCCATAGTTGCCTTGCGCGACGAATAACAGAACGCTATGTTTGATATCGATCGATGGAAAGAGATAATCCACACCCTCAAGAGCAACAAAATGCGTACGCTCCTCACCGCCTTTGGCGTATTTTGGGGAATATTTATGTTAATTGTTATGCTTGGTGTTGGCAATGGATTACACAATGGAATATACAAGAACATGGGTGACTTTGCAACAAACAGTGCATTCATGTGGACGCAAAATACAACCAAGCCATTCGCTGGATTCAACAAAGGACGCCGGTGGAATTTCAGAAATGGAGACGTAGATGCCCTTAGAAACAATGTTGTTGGCTTAGAGAGACTTGCACCCAGAGTACAGGGTACGGGAGGAAGCGGAGCTAACAATGCCGTTTACGGCAAAAACACGGGATCGTTTTCAATTTATGGCGACTACCCGGACTGGAATTTTATTGATCCCGTTGATATCGTTTCAGGACGCTTTATCAATGATATGGATATTATCAACTACCGAAAAATTGCGGTTATTGGCAAACGAGTTAAAGAGTTGCTTTTTGAAAAAGATGAAGATCCCATGGACAAGTTCATACGGATTAATGGAGTTTACTTTAAAGTTGTGGGCGTATTTGAATCAAAAAAAGGCGCAGGACAGGCTGAAAATGAGGAGCAAAACATCCACCTTCCGTTTACAACCGTACAGCGGGTTTACAATTATGGCGATATTATTTTCTTTTTTGCCCTAACGGCCGATCCAAAAGTGTCGGTGGCAACGGTGGCAGAAGAGACCATGAAGATTTTAAGAAAACGCCATAAAATCCACCCCGAAGACGACCGAGCCATGGGCTATTTTAATGTCGAAAAGGAATTTAAGAAAGTTGCCGGCCTTTTTATGGGAATCAACCTATTAATATGGATTGTAGGCATTGGAACACTTTTAGCAGGTGCCATTGGTGTGAGTAATATTATGTTGGTTGTGGTTCGCGAACGCACCAACGAACTGGGAATACGACGAGCCATTGGAGCATCACCAATAAACATAATTGCTCAGATTATCTGGGAGTCAGTTGTTCTAACCGTTTCTGCCGGATGGGCAGGTTTGGTTGCCGGCGTTGGAATTATACAAATTATTTACCTTGCTACTTTTGATGCACAACAAAGTATTATTTACCGACCAATAATCAATTTTAATATTGCACTTATTGCACTTACTGTTCTGGTAATCAGTGGAATAATAGCTGGACTAATACCGGCATATCGTGCAGTAAAAATGAAGCCCATAGATGCCTTACGAAGCGAATAAAACAAAAATAAAATAAACCTCTTAAAATAAAACCAAAATGAAAAAATTCATCAAACGCCTAATACTTATCCTAGTAGCAGGAATTTTTGTGTACACCATTATATTCTTGTACCAGAAATCAAAAGCAAAACCGGTTATTTATTCCATTGAAAAACCCTTTAAAACAAATATTACCAACAAAACGGTTGCAACCGGGAAAATTGTTCCCCGCAAAGAGATTGAAATTAAACCGCGGGTAAGTGGTATTATTAATGAGTTGTTTGTAGAGCCCGGCGATTTGGTTCGCATTGGCACGCCTCTGGCTCGTATAAAAATTGTTCCAGATATGATTAGTCTGAATAATGCCGAATCGCGCCTCGAAAAAGCCCAAATTTCCTTCGATGATGCACAGCGCATTTATGACCGACAAAAACAACTATTTGATCAACAAGTAGTTGCCATTGCCGAACTCGAGAAAGTTGAAAACGCATTGAACAACACAAAAGCCGAGCTGCAAGCTGCCGAAGATCATCTTAAACTAATTCGAGATGGTGTATCATCGCGCTCACAAGGACAAACCAATACGTTAGTAACATCAACCATTGAGGGCATGGTGCTGACCGTTCCAGTTGAGGTTGGAAATTCAGTAATTGAAAGTAACAATTTTAATCCAGGTTCAACCATTGCTATCATTGCCAATATGAGTGAAATGATTTTTGTAGGAAAGGTTGATGAAGGCGAAGTTGCAAAGCTAAAACATGGAATGAACCTTTTGCTAACCGTTGGAGCTATCTCTGAAACCGATTTTGAGGCCAAACTCGAATACATTGCTCCCAAAGGCGTTGAAGAGTCGGGTGCTATTCACTTTGAAATTAAAGCAGCAATGGAACTCAAAAAAGATTTCTTCATCCGTTCGGGATATAGTGCCACGGCTAATATTGTGCTTGAACAAAAAGATAGCATTATGGCTATTAAGGAGAGTCTTTTGAAATTTGCCGACAAATCGGATTCCATATATGTTGAAATTTTAACTGCCGAAACTCCACAAACATTCGAAAAACGATACATTAAGATTGGTATTAGCGATGGTATCAACGTGGAGATATTAACAGGAATATCGGAAGAGGATCGTATAAAAGGCGCCATAAAAAAAGAAGAAACCAAAGTCGATTCGGTAAAAACAGAGTGACACGATTAACAAAAAATTGATTACATAGTTGATTTCGAAATTTCAAGATCGGAAATCAAATTAAAAAAGTCTTGGGCACATCAATTTGTGGACAAGGCTTTTTTCATTTCATTCCCATTGTAAATTAAGGCGAGCCTTAAC
>JAQVXQ010000116.1 GCA_028709085.1 Salinivirgaceae bacterium
CAAAAGAATATTACTTCTATTTTAACAGATTTGACTTTCCGCATTTTCACCCCGTTCTAAAAGGAGAATGCTGAGAAATCAAGCCAAACGCCCTTTTAGACGGGGTAAATTTGGTTTGATTTTGTTGCCAAATTTAAAACTTTTAAAGTAGAGTCCCATGTATTGCTAAATGGTTGATTTATTGAACTTTTAATCAAATTTACAGAAACGCTTTTAAAATCCATATCATCTAAACAATAAATAACACCCAATCAATGAAAACAACAATCATTATTGCGGTTTTGCTTGGAATGGTGCATTGTGGCTACGCTCAAACTCTTTTAATTAAAGATAAAAGAAGCGACGAGCCATTGGAAATGGTTATGATTTCAAGTCAAAACCCACCTGCCCAAATTTTCACAAACAGAAAAGGAGAAGCAAAACTCGAATTATTTACTCAGAGCAATGCCATAGAAATCCGGTCAATAGGCTATCAAACAACAATTTATAGTTACAAAGAGTTAGAAGAATCCGGATTTGAAATTGCCTTGGAAGAAACCAATGTAAAACTCGATGAGGTAATTGTGTCCGCAATGCGTTGGCAGCAAAACACAAGAAATATCCCTGCTCATATTGTAACCATATCGGCCAAAGAGGTTGAACTTCAAAATCCGCAGACGGCAGCCGACCTACTGGGCAGTTCTTCGGAAGTATACATTCAAAAAAGTCAACAAGGTGGCGGAAGTCCAATGATTCGAGGATTCTCAACAAACCGACTACTCTACTCCGTTGACGGAATTAGAATGAATACCGCCATTTATCGATCCGGAAATATACAAAATGTAATTTCGTTAGATCCCTTTGCCATTGAAAGCACCGAAGTATTATTTGGACCAGGATCCATAATTTACGGAAGCGATGCCATTGGAGGAGTAATGAGCTTCAGAACATTAAACCCAAAACTGCAATACAACGGAACGCCTCTGGTTTTCGGGTCAGCCGTTGCACGGCATTCAACGGTTAATAATGAATTTACAAGCCATTTCGATTTCAATGTGGGCTGGGAGAAGTGGGCAATGGTTACGAGTGTAACGCACTCAAAATTTGGAGATCTCAAAATGGGACAATATGGTCCTGACGAATACCTACGACAATTTTACGTAACCCGAATGGATAGCATCGACAGAATTGTTGCTAACCCCGACCCATTAGTACAGACACCAACTGGATATTCGCAAATCAACATGATGCAGAAAGTGCGATATCGTCCCAATTCTATCGTAGATATCGAATATGGCTTTCATTTCTCCGAAACATCGGAGTACTCGCGATATGACCGACTCATTGAAACCAAAAACGGCGTACCACGCTCTGCGGTGTGGAATTATGGCCCACAAAAATGGATAATGAACAATCTAACCGTAAACATAGAGGCTCAAAATCCGCTTTTTGAAAACGCAACCATCCGACTTGCCAGTCAATTTATGGAAGAGAGTAGGATTGATCGGAATTTCAGCGGTGGCAATCGATTTAGACTCCGAACACAACTTGAAAACGTGTGGGCACATTCTGCCAATATCGATTTTCATAAAACCATCAACCAACATGAGTTCTTTTACGGATTAGAATACATTCATAACGATGTGAAATCGGAAGGAAGCGCCATCGATATCCGCAATCAAGCTCCCATTAACGTTGCCGATCGATATCCAGCATCCACATGGCAAAGCTATGCTGGATATGCTAACTATCAGTTTATTATTTCGGAAAAAGCAACTCTACAAAGTGGCATACGGTACAGTCGATTTAGTGTAGAATCGGATTTTACACGACACCTCTCATTTTATCCGTTCGACTTCACCAACTCAAATATCGATAATGGCTCAACCAACGGAAGCATCGGTTTTGTGTACAAACCAACAAGCACATGGCAAATATCTATTTTGGGAGGAACCGGATTCAGAGCTCCCAATGTGGACGACATGGGCAAAATATTTGATTTTGGAAATGCCGAAATTGTGGTTCCAAACTCAACCCTAAAAGCCGAATATGCCTACAACGGAGAAATCAATATCTCCAAAATCATTGGCGATTTTATGAAAATCGACATTGTTGGTTTCTACACCTATTTAGACGGAGCCATGGTTCGACGACCGTTCCAAGTGAATGGTGCTGACAGTATTCTATACGACGGAGAAATGAGTGGCGTTTATGCCATCCAAAATGCAGCCCACGCCACAGTTTATGGGGCCAATATTGGAGTTGAGATTAAACTGCCTTACGGATTTGCAATCTCGTCACGCTACAACTATCAAGTCGGAAACGAAGAGATGGAAAATGGCGACATGACCCCATCGAGACATGCTGCACCGGCATTTGGAACCACCCGTATAACGCTGAACAAGAAAAAGATCTCGTTGCAAATGTACGCAAACTATTGTGCCGAAGTAAGTTACGCCAACCTAAATGAAGAGGAACGACAAAAGCCGGTTATCTATGCCATTGACAGCAATGGAAAACCCTATTCGCCCGGTTGGGTTACTCTGAATTTCAAAGCGAGATATCAATGCACATCTCAATTAAGCATTAGTGCGGGATTGGAAAACATAACCGATCAGCGCTACCGACCGTACAGTTCGGGAATTGTTGCCGGAGGACGAAATTTCATTCTCTCCATTCGCGCAAAATTTTAATATAAACTGGGTTTCTGCTCTTGAATAAAAAAGTGGCAACGACTCGTTTTAACAGCACGCCGTAGGACTACAATCCTACGGCGTTCTTATTTGTGCCCGATTTTGTTTTTAGACACCGATTTATAAGCTCGGGCAACGAATGTCAGATGATTATATCACAAAAAGGGCTTCTAATTAACATATACACAGTCTCAGTGCAGGTGAATTTTCTAAATATTTATTGAGATGTTGAACCATGGAATTGTTGAGACTAAAAATGTCCCCTTTATTCTCCCAGATTACCGATCACAAGTAAACTTTTACATAAGCAATTTCGAGCCCCAAAATAATCTTCAACCTCAATCCGCTTTATCGTAATGGGATCTCTAATTTTTCTCTACCTTTGTGAGCGTAAAAAGAAAACCACTTAAAAATCAAAAATTATGTTTTCAGGAATAGTCGAAACAATGGGGAAAGTAGTCTCCATTGAAAAAATGAAGGAGAATATCGATATCACCATCACATGTTCGTTTGTTGATGAATTGAAAGTTGATCAAAGTGTATCGCACAATGGCGTTTGTTTAACCGTAGTACGAAAAACAGCGGATACATACACCGTTACTGCCATCAAAGAGACGTTGGAGAAAAGCAGCTTGGGTTTACTTAAAGTAGGCTCGGAGGTAAATCTTGAACGCTCGGTAAGTGCAAACGGACGATTCGACGGACACATGGTGCAAGGACACGTTGATCAAACTGCAGTTTGCAAAAAAGTTGAAGAGGCCGATGGCAGTTGGTATTATACATTTGAATATGAGCACCTTCACCCCGATCACATGACTGTTGAAAAAGGATCAATCTCCGTTGATGGCGTTAGTTTAACGGTTGTAAACAGCAAAGACAATTCGTTTCAAGTAGCTATTATTCCATTTACACAAGAAAACACCATTTTTCACAACTATAAACCAGGCACTACCGTCAATTTAGAATTTGATATTTTAGGGAAATATATTGCGAAAATCGTTCGTCAAGTTTTATCAAAAGAGGAGAAATAACCCTCCTACGTTGTCCCATAATTATTAAATATACACATTAATAAATTCTTTGTAATGGAAGTTTTTTCGCACGACTATTTCCTTCTTTTTGCAGTTATTGCACTAGGATATTTCATAGGACAAATCAAGATTTTCGGATTCTCACTGGACGTATCCGCCGTTATGTTCGTGGCCATGGTATTTGGCAATTATGGATTTACAACCCCGCCATTAATTCAAACAATCGGACTTTTGTTCTTTATCTATACGGTTGGTATTCAGGCAGGTCCTGGTTTTTTTGATTCGTTTAGAGCGAACGGACAAAAATACACCGTATTGGCATTTCTAATTGTCTTTTCGGGGGCAATTTTGACGTGGGGATTTACCTGGCTTTTCGATTACGATAAAAACTTAACCATTGGTATTTTCACCGGAGCATTAACAAGTACTCCCGGTTTGGCAACAGTAATTCAAGAATCCACCTCATCGCTTGCCTCCATTGGTTATACTATAGCATATCCATTTGGAGTAATTGGTGTTATTTTGTTTATTCGTCTTTCTCCATGGCTATTACGCATTAATCTGAAAAAGGAGAGCGAAGGCCTAAAACAACGTATGGCGGAGGAGTATCCGGAAATACACTGTCGGCATTTTATTGTGCAAAACGAAGGTGTTATCAAAAAATCGTTACGTGAATTAAACATCAGAAGTATAACCGGAGCAGTTATTAGCCGAGTATTACACGATGGAGAGGCCATTACTGCCAATCCCGAAACAATTCTTCATGTAGGAGACCTTATCCGCGCAGTGGGAACAGAAGATGCACTTTCGCACATGGAAAATATAATTGGACCTATAACTACCGAGGAAATTAAATTAAGCAAAGAATTTGATGTGCGATCCATATTGGTGACCAATAAAATGGTACACAATAAAAGTCTAGGAGAGCTCAACCTGTTCTCCGAATTTCATGCGAATGTAACTCGGGTACGACGCTCCGGTATCGACATCACTCCTACTCCAGCATTTCGTTTGAAATTGGGAGATAAGATCATTGTAGCGGCTCGAAAACAAGACATGGAAAACATTGTAAAACTATTTGGAAATAACGATCAAAAACTTTCCGATACCGACATAATGCCCATTGCTCTTGGAATTCTAGCTGGTATTGTGCTTGGACAATTCACAGTAATGTTTGGCGACTATCAATTTAGTTTAGGACTTACCGGTGGAGTTCTGGTAATTGCACTTTTATTGGGAAGAACGGGACGCACAGGACCCATAATTTGGACACTATCGGCTCCAGCAAATCAATTGCTTCGACAACTTGGCTTGGCTCTGTTTTTGGCTGCCGTTGGAGCAAGTGCAGGAAAAAATATAATTAGCGTTGCACAAGAGTATGGTATTCAACTCGTTATAGTAGGTTCAGTTATTACTATTGTACCCATGATTTTAACCATAATCATTGCTCGCTTAATTTACAAAACCAACATTTTCGAATTATTGGGTGCCGTTGCCGGTGGAATGACCAGTACTCCCGGACTTGCTGCCGCCGATGCAATGACTGACAACAACGTTCCAGCAATCGCCTATGCAACCATATATCCAATTGCGATGGTATTTATTATTATTGCTGTTAAAATTTTATGTATGTAATAGGCGTTCCGGAAACTGTAAAACATTAAGTAAATGCCACTTAAGTCGAACTGTTTGTTTGGAGAAGCTAGTAAAACAATAAATAGCCTTGTGAATTTAAGAGAGGTTGTTAAACACCTTTATATTATTCGATAAATTGGTTAAAAAACGTTACATTTGTGAAACATAAATTAAAATTTATTCACCATGGAAAATAAAATAGAGTGGGAAAAATTAGGGTTTGGTTACCGAAAAACCGACTATAACGTTCGTTGCTACTATCGTGATGGAAAGTGGGGCGAGTTGGAGGTATCAAGTTCGGAAAATATCCCTATACACATGGCTGCAACAGCATTACACTATGGACAGCAAGCTTTTGAAGGACTAAAAGCATATCGTGGTAAAGATGGTAAAATTCGTCTTTTCCGTTGGAACGAGAATGCAAAACGAATGCAAAATTCAGCTCGGGGAATCCTAATGGCTGAAGTTCCTGTGGATCTGTTTCATGATGCTATTGTGAAAGCCATAAAATTAAATGAGCGCTTTATTCCTCCATATGGAACGGGTTCTTCTCTATATATCCGCCCATTGCTTATAGGATCAGGTGCTGAAGTAGGTGTTCGTCCTGCAAAAGAATACTTGTTCATGGTATTTGTAACCCCAGTTGGTCCTTATTTTAAAGAGGGATTCAACCCTACAAAAGTAGCCGTTGTGCGTGATAGCGATCGCGCTGCGCCTTTTGGAACAGGAACATTTAAAGTAGGTGGAAACTATGCTGCTAGTTTACGTGGTGGTAAGAAAATACAAGAAGGTGGTTACAGTTCGCCAATGTATTTAGACTGCTGCGAGAAAAAATATATCGATGAAATTGGTGCTGCAAACTTCTTTGCAATCAAAGACAACACATATATAACACCAAAATCACCTTCAATCCTACCTTCAATTACCAACATGAGCTTGATTCAGTTGGCCGAAGATTTAGGGATTAAAGTTGAACGCAGGCCCGTGAGTATCGAGGAACTTTCCACCTTCGAAGAAGTTGGTGCATGCGGTACCGCTGCTGTTATTTCTCCCATTGGCGAAATTAACGACATCGACAAGGGAATCGTTTACAAATTCTGTAAAGATGGTAAAGCAGGTCCCATCTCATTAAAACTATACGAGACTTTAGTTGGAATTCAGTATGGCGAAATTGCCGACAAACACAATTGGATTACAATTGTTGAGTAATTCAACTTTTAATATACAAAAAAAGCTGCTCAAATTGGGCAGCTTTTTTTATGATAATACCTTAATTAGCAACCTCCACAACAACTACAGCTTCCACACGACGATGGCGCCATTTGACTTTTATAGAAAGACAAAAATCCCTCCCCAATTTGGTCTCTGATCTCACGAAACGCATCCAAAATCTCTTGATCTGTGCCTTCGACTTTTGCAGGATCATCGAATTCCAAGTGCCACCGATTTTTAACTTTCCCGGCAAATTCAGGGCAGTTTCTGTTGGCATCACCACAAACGGTAATCACATAATCGAAAGACTGGTTAATAAAAGGATTCACTATTTTAGGTTTGTTTTGACTAATATCGATGTCAAGCTCCGCCATAACCTTAATTGCCATTGGGTGAACCTCCTTTGCAGGCTCCGTTCCGGCTGAAAATACTTCCATTCGGGAATCGTAGCTCTTTAAAAATGCTTCGGCCATTTGGCTACGGCTACTGTTTCCAGTACAAAGAATTAATATTCGTTCGCGCATAATTTCTTTATTTAATTTGTATAATTTGAACACATTTGAAGCCTAAAACTATCCATGAATTGCAATATTTGAGCCATACGTTTCGGTTTTCTTAAATTACATCGTTCCAGTGCGTCTCAATCTCACAGGATCGGCAAAATTACTGATTTATTTAATAATAACTCAACGTATTTAAGAGCGATTCCTTAATCTGTGTTCTCAAACTTTCGGGTTTTAACACTTTTACTTTATTGCTATGCGAAAGAATCTCCATAATAAAATCGAACGTTAAATGCAGCGTTAAACCGATTTGCAATTCCGTTTCATCGTCTTTAATAATAGTTTGAGAAGCATGCAGGGGCATCGATTTTATATATTTCCCTTGAGTTGGGTCGAACGATAACAGAATCTCTTTTGGTTCTCCACTACTTGGACCAACAATTCCAAAGCAATATTTGTAATGTTCATTTACATCAAAACCATTCGACGAGGCACAACGTACTTTTGTAATTTCTAACGTGTGTAATCTATCTAACCCAAAGCTTTTTATTCTGTTGTCTTTCAAATCTTTACCCACTACATACCAACGGTTTTTGAACTCCTTGAGCGCATAAGGTTCAATGGTTCGGAATGTTTCCGATTCGTCCCAGAATTTTTGGTGAAAGAAACGGATTTGCAAATTATTTCGGATGGCGTGCATCATTCCGTAAAGATGCTCTGAGCCTTGTGGGCGACGTTTCTCGAAATGTACAATATCTGACAATCGATCACTGATGTTTAAAGCGTTGAAGGTGTCAAATGCCTCTAAAATCCGATCACGTACTTCTGTTTCGCCTTCATTGTCGATGCAATAAACACGACGCGAAAAATCGTAACAAATATCGATATTATAGAGGGAGCTAATGTCATCGCGGTCGCGGTCAAAGGTTCGCTTTGAGATATCAAAGTTGTAGCCCTGAAGTTCAGATTCGCGTTCCAAATGTTCTTTAATCTCGGCAAAGGTCGCAGGGTTTTTACGCACCTTGTTGATAATTAATGTGTAGCGTGCAATTGTTTCTCGTTTCGACATGGCTTTTTGTTTTTGTTCAGAGCAAAGATACGAATCGACCACGACAATATGTGGCGTTGTTGGTATTTGTATTCGAAGAAAGTGTGTTTTCTTACTTTTAAAGTGGTGGTCATGTTACACAACCTTAACATGAAAGTTCGATAAAGATTTAGACATCAATAAAAACAATATATACAAAACGTGCTAATCAAAACCAATATGTTACCTGCTATGTTAAAAAAACGACCTTGTAATTCGACAACGACACGGTTTGACGAACTGACATTATAAGTTTGTAGAAAAACGGGAAAGCTGAAACCCGAAAAGAGTAGGCGTTTTTTTAAATTTACAATTATGAATTATTGGTTACACCGGATTTCGCACAAAGCAAAGCTGTCTTATCCTTTGCTTAACAAAGGGTTTTTAACAATTGGATTCTCTGATTTCACAGACAAAGAATTTATTCACAAAGTGCTCGAAGATGATTGGAGTTATTTTAATGGAAAATTTAAAGAGAAGTGGGGAGATGTTCCTCGAACTAGACATAATCTTTGGCGATTTTTAAAATTCAGCAAAGGTGATATTGTAATAGTGCCAAGTTGGGGAACCTTTTTTGTTTGCGAAATTATTGATGAAAAGCCTTTGTTGATTAGTGATGCTTATTCTGATGACCTTAAAACTTGGAGCCATGAGAAAGTTAAAACAAATGGTACGCATCTTATTTCAGAAAGTGGGAAAATTTACGATTTGGGATTTGCCCGAAAAGTGAAAGTTTTATATAAAAATGTTTCTAGGGCAAATTTTGCTGATGCTAAGCTGACATCAAGAATGAAAATTCGCCAAACAAATGGCTCAATTAATGACTTGAAAAAGAATATTGAAAAAAGCATCGCAAACTATGAAAAGGATAAACCAATACACCTCCATTCGATAATCGTAGAAAAAACAGTAACCCTTGTTCTGGAATCTATTAAAACAGAATTGAATCCTTCCAAATTTGAAAAGTTAGTAAAGACATATTTTAAAACTATTGGCGCAAATGAAGTTACAATTCCTGCCAAGAACGCAAGAGACAAAGAAGGAGATGCAGATATTGTAGCTGTTTTTGAGAATATAAAGTTGATAATCTACATTCAAGCAAAGTTTCACAAAGGCAAAGTCAACGAATGGGGAACAAATCAAATTTTGGACTATAAAACGAACAAGGAGAGCATTGACGATGGTTACAATAAAATTGCTTGGGTGATTACATCAGCAGACTCTTTCAATGAGCAAGCGGAGAAAATTGCAACTGAAAATGAAATTCAACTAATTGACGGTTTAGAATTTTCAAAAATGCTCTTAAATGCAGGCATTAACTTGTTGAATACGAACTTATAATGAAGCATGCACGGCAGGTGACAGCGTATATAACTTATGGCGGGTAAAGTGGTAAATTCAAGGTTTGTGCATTTAATCAATTTTGTTGCAAACTGACAGGAAAGTGCTTCTAAAACCGCCACAAGTTATAGTGTGCAAACCGTTTAAAAATATCAAGAACCTTTGTATTACAAACATCAAAAAAATCTTCTAACGAACGGTCGCCGTATTGCTGACTTAAAGTGTTGGGGTCAAAATAGGTTACATTAACGTGTGATTCAAGTTTAGTTTGAGCCTCACGAGCAATATCTTTCCTTTGCTTTCCTTCGAATTGTAACGGCAAACAGCAGATTATCGCAAACTCTATCTTAGTTTGCTTCAAAAAATCAGCAAGATGCTCAACCATATATGTTCCCGTGTATCCACCAAGTCCGGCAAGTAAAATATACCGGTTATCAGAAGTAAAGAGCTCTTTGATGTTTTGTGGTAGAATCAAGGGTTGATTCATATCCGAAACGGGT
>JAQVXQ010000117.1 GCA_028709085.1 Salinivirgaceae bacterium
GAAGTTCTGACTTCTTTCCTAACTTTGTTCCCATAGAAAAGTTCTTAATGCTTGTTTCTGTTTTGCAACTACAAACATAGCATTTATTGAGCTTTTCTATTTTTTAATTTGTTCGGACAGTTATGACGTTTATTAAACTCATAATTAGCAACAATGGAAACATCGTGGGGTTTATCAAACGGAGCAACATAGGTTTTTCCTTCGTTCACTTCATCTATTTTTCGTTCCGACTTCGACAACGTATAACTCACCCAGCCGGTTAGTTTGTCGAAATTATAACGTACTAAGAATTCAGCACCATAGGCCCTAGAAGTTCCATAGCGAAGTTCACCCTCAATTTTTTCATTCATTATAGTGGTTGAGAAATCCTTGAAATCGATGGTGTTTTGCATATTTTTATAAAAGAGTTCGATACTTCCTTCGATCCTATTCTCAAAGAAATTATTGAAATAGCCCAATGCAACTTGATCGGCGACTTGAGGCTTCACATTGTTGGAGGACGAAAACCAAATATCAAGTGGTGTTCCGGCATTAGAATTTTGCGCTAATTGTAAGTATTGAGCATTACGCGTATAACTTCCTTTAATAGAGGCAGTTTCCGACAACAGATAAACAAATCCTAAACGAGGTTCTAAGTGCATGTAGGAACCAAAAAACTTGTTGGTATAGGAATCTTGCTTTACCTCTGCATAGTTTTGGTCGTAAAAATAGACCGAATCGCAATCATAATTTACAAACCCCGACAGACGCAGTCCATATTTCAACGTTAAATAGGGTAACACTTTATGTTCATTACTTACATAGGCGGCTAACTCGATTGCTTTTTTCTGTGGCATTTTAAACTCATTAAGTATGGAGCCTTCTCCCACACCTCTTATTATACCCGGCTGAAAATCATGTAAGATTGCCTGAACACCTTAATTCAGAGTAATATTAGGAGTTGCAAAATAACCAAAGTCATATTTCATGGCAATATCATCCATTTCGGCTACCCAAATAAATGAATTAGCATCGGTAATATCGGATCCCAACGAGTAGTAGTAATTGCTGTAGGTAAAGGTTAGATTACTGAATAATTTTTGACTAAAAAGGTGGTTCCATCGAGCCGACATGGTTGCATTTCCATAAATCATATTTGAAAACTGATTTTTGAAAACATCGCGTCCAAAATATCCTGAAAAAAATATTCGATTTTTGTCGTCTATTTTATGATTCAGTTTTGCATTCAAATCATAGAAATAGAGTTTAATGTTATGCAATGCCGTATCGGGCATCAGAGGTAAAAATATATCCATATAGGTTCTGCGTCCAGCCACAATAAAGGATGTTCGATCTTCCCAAAGCGGTCCTTCCAATGTCAGACGACTCGAAATGGTGCCAATTCCTGCTTTTCCATGAAACTTTTTAGTGTTTCCATCCTTCATTCGGATATCAACCACAGAAGACAATCGGCCTCCATATTCGGCGGGAATATCCCCTTTGTACAGTTTTAGATCCTTTACTACATCGTTGTTGAACACCGAAAAGAATCCTATTAAATGGGATGCATTATACACATTTGCTTCGTCGAGTATTATGAGATTTTGATCAACACTCCCACCTCGAACGCTAAAACCGGAACCGCCTTCCGAAACTGCTGAAACACCCGGTAAAAGCTGCATTGCTTTTATTACATCCACTTCGCCCATAAGAGCAGGAATTTTTTCAATGGATTTAGCATCCATTTTTGCAACACTCATTTCGGTTCGTGTTATGTTTGCATTTAACGCTTCGGCAGTTATGCTAACCTCGGTAAGCATTTGAGCCGATGGAGAAAGTTCCACATTCTGAATAATATTTTTATTCAGGTTGATTTTCTTTTCAACAGTCTCATAACCAAGATATGTATATACAAAACAATAGACTCCCGGACTTAAGTTCAACGAATAATATCCATAAACATTGGTAACGGTGCCGGTTTTAAGTTCTTTAATATAGACGGTAGCACCAATAAGATCCTCACCGTTGGATCCATCGCGTATGTAACCACTTATTACATAGCGCTCGGCCTCTATTTCGGTATGTGTGTCATCATTGGCGAACAAACTGATTGTAAAGAGCAGTGTGACAATTAAAATAATAATTTTCATTCTTGTAAAAAAATTAGGTTTAAAGTAGTTGTAGGATTTTAGTTTTTGTCATTTTTTGGACCAAAATTACCGAATAGCATGGAGAAGCCAATGGTGGGCGTAGAGAAGTCATTGTTCTCAAAATAGCGTTTATTTTCACCGGCTGCATTAAAATACGTATCATCCTCTATATTAAACACATAACGATAACCAACGCCAAATTGCATCCTCCACCAACGAAACAAATTAAGTTCCACTTGTACCTCTGGCTCAACCATCCCTACAATATCATTATAGACCCATGAGTAATCATTTCGTTCAAAATTTTTCGGATAAACCGATAAAGCACCAATTCCCGACTTTATTGATACTGCAAAATGAACTGGTTTTTGATGATTAAAACTGTAACCAAGCCACAGCCCTCCCATTCCCAATGATGTACATAGTTTTGAATATTGTTCAGTACCTAATTCTGTATAGATATCTTCGAAATTTGTATTCCCCGACATTCCTAAACCATAACCACCTATAAAGAACTTATAATCAATAAGTAAAGCTCCCCCACCACCGCTGTAATGTGCAAAATTACCGCGTGCTTGCCCAAATGACGAATAAAATCCTCCAAAACCCGATAATTTTGGATTTGATCCTCCAAAAAGATATTGAGAATCAGTATTCGTTTACTCATTTTGCCCCATTACATAACCATACATTAATAAAGCAATTGATACTAAAGTAGTAAATTTCATAATCATGGTATTTTGAGTTAATATTGGTTGCAAATTTATATATTTGTAACCAACTCAATGGGTATTAACCAAGGTTTAGTATATTGTTAACGATTCTTACCCCAGCCCTAAATGGAGAAGTTGAATGAAAGTTGAATTTTAATTTAAGTGCGAAAACAAATAACCATTGTAAAAAATGACAAAGTTTAGTAAAAAGGCCGGTGCCAATCAACAGAGAATTGATAGTATAATTGATGCCGCAGAAACAGTAATTCTTAAAAAAGGGTACGACAACTCAACCTTTACTGATTTTGCTGAAGTTGCAAATTACAACAAACGCACAATCTATTTATATTTTAAAAACAAAGATGATATTTTTGCTGCTGTAACCTATCGCGTTTTAGATAAAATTGAATTGTTTATTCAAAAAAAGGTAATAGCACAAGAAAATGGTTTAACAAACCTACAAAATATTGTTTGGGGATATTACACCTTCTTTCTTAGTAATCCCAAATATTTCAGTCTTTTGTGGACCTTAGAAGAGCGGTATTTTGTTCCAAACAAAGAGGAAGAATACGCTTCACATATATTAAAATCGTTTGAAAAAAGAAAGAGTGCTATATCAATTATTAGGGAAACATATCATAAAGGACTTAACGACGGATCAATTAAAAAAACATTGAATCCAGAACTTCTAATCACTTTACTTTGGTCGCAAACCCTTGGTGTATTGCAAGTTATATCGAAAAGTATTGAGTATTTAGCTTCCGAATTAAGCATCGACCATCAAAAGCTTTTTGAACTTCATGTTAATACTGCAACGGCAATTTTAACCAAAGAGATCGAAATCTAATTCCTCAGCTTATTTATTGTTGAGTTGTCAAATAGAATAATCCCCCAAAATATTTACCTTTTATCATTCACTAATCACTGCTCACCATTTATCGTTTACTGATCATTGGTCATTGGTCACTGTTTTCTATTCTCCCATTACTCCAATCCAAATAGCAACAACGGATTTGGACAAATTTTCTTAAAATATTTAATATTGTTGGGCGTGCAAACTCCCGGGAAATCACCTTCATAACTCAACATATCGTTCATAACTTGAAAATGAAGATGCGGTGGCCAATAACCATTTTCAACAGGAGAGCCGATCCATGAAAATTCTTGCCCCGAAGTAACATGTTGTCCAATACTCTTATTTTCAATCGATTGATGCGACAAATGTCCATAAAGAGTATAAAATGTCACGCCATCAAGCCAATGTTTTAATATTATAGTACCGCCATAATCGCCGTGTGCAGAATTTATGGCAAAACTGTGAATTACTCCATCTAACGGAGCAGAAACAGGAGTATCTGCAGCAACCCAAAAGTCAACGCCCAAATGAATTGAACGGTATTCTGAACCCATTTTAAAGATTTTGGAGCGTTTATACATATCTCTATCCTCGAGATATCCGCCATAGGCTGCCATTTTGTCGTGAGTTGTTACTTTTTCGTCGATATAGTTCGCAAATTGAGCCACATTACCGTAGATAATGGATTTAAGCTCCGGATTTTCATCTGCCAAATTTATTTTATAAAGATCCTCCATATTGCGTAACTGCGGAAGTATAATCGAAAATTTATTTCTGTTTTTTTGAATTAGTTTTTTGAATTCTTTCATCTGTCTTATGTTTAATAATCTATAAACTCAATCTCCGTTAATACCCCGATTTTATGACCAATTTACTATGCCCTTGACCAAATTCCGGATGAAGTTCGATGCGTGCATTTATTCGCTCTTTTAAAGCATCGACATGGCTAATAATTCCAATTGTCTTGTTATTTCTGGCTTGTAACTGTTCTAACATTGCCAACGCCTGATCGAGGGTTTCTGGATCTAATGTGCCAAATCCCTCATCGATAAACAAACTTCCAATGGCAATGTTTCGCGAAGCCATTTCGGCCAATCCCAAAGCAAGGGCTAAACTGACCATAAAGGTCTCGCCTCCCGATAAGGTTTTTACGGATCGAAGTTCATCTCCCATGTCACGATCAATAACGTTCAGTTCATCGTTGCCTTTCACCTCTGTTTTTGTAAGCATGTATCGAGGACTAAGTTCCTGTAATCTTCTATTTGCAAGGGTTATTAAATGTCCTAAGGTTAAGGATTGCGCAAAATTATTGAAATTATATCCTTGCGAATCGCCAATAACTTTGTCCAACAATATCCACTTCTCGCTCTTTAACCGCAATGATTCATATTCTTGTTCTTTGATTTTCAAATCGGCGCGAATGCTTTTCTGATTGGACAATTGCTCCATCATGGCATCACGATTTTGTGCAATCTCCTTCAATTTTTCAGAAAACTGGGTCAACTGCAGACGAATTTGCTCCAGCGTCTCTTTAACATCCTTCTGCTGTGATAGTTTCAACTGTTCGACTAAAGTTTCATATTTTGTTTTTCGACTTAATTTCTCATTTTCAAGCTGTTTTGCCCGCTCTTCCAGTTTTGTATATTCGCTATGGTGAAGCATACTTTTCTTTGCAATTTCAAAATCAGTAAATCCAATCTGCTGTAATTTTGGCAATAGACTACCGATTTTCTGCGATTTAGAAATCTCGTTTCGTTCAAGCTCTGTCCCTATTTCCTGTAGATTTTTGTTCAATCTCGATTTCTCACTCTCAACCTCTTGATATTTGGAACGCAGAGCTTTACAATCGGTCTGAATATTATTTCCCTGATATATTGCTTGAAGTTGTAGGCGAATCTCTTTGCCCTCGGTAAATAATTCAATCAATTTAGAAATTTGCAATTTTATCTGCTCAATTTTCTCCAATTCGATTACCAATTGACCATAACCTCGATATTCCGCTAAATATTGTTGTAATTTAGATGTGGCTTCAGCGGGTTTCAAAAGTTGCATATCTTCCGGCAATTTCGTCTTTATAGCATCCATATCGTGTTGACTGGTTGCGATTTGAATTCCTAGCTCTTTCTCCTCTTTTAACGTATTTTCAATCTGTTTTTCAAACAGTTCATTTTTGGCAATTGCGCTATCAATGCTTGATTTTACTATTTTTAACTTCTCTTCCAACTGTTTGCACTCATACTCTTGACTTTTACTATCAGGAATCTCTTTTTCTGCCCAAGGGTGCTCCAGCGAACCACACAAAGGACAAGGTTGATTGTTGTGCAGATGCTTTTTAAAATCTTCGAGTTTTGTTGTTAATTGATTGATTAACAAATCTTTTGATTTTAGTTCAAGGTGCGTTTTCAGCTCATTAAATTGAATATTCCATTGCTCGAGATTGCTCTTTCCTGTTTTGTGTTCTTTCTCGGTATCGAGCCGCTTTTTTAGAAGTAATTGCAGACTTTTATTATTCTGCTCGTAAATTGCAATCATTTTATCCCATTCGGTAGCTAAAGAGATCTGCTCTTGAAATAGAGTCTGTTTTTCCAAGCTATTCTCAACGCCAATTTTGGGATGCTTTAGTTCATATTCCGAAAGCTGATGAATAATTGCCTGTTTTCGATGCGATATTTTTTCAGAAATTTTATGGGGTTCCTCCTTTATTAAAATGGGCAAATTCAATTCCTTTGCAGTTTGTTTAACAGGCTCAAATCCAGTACGATACGCAAATTCTTTTTGGTCGCATAACGAGGAAAGACCAATCACCTTTTGTTCAAACTGATCGAGGGAAGCTACAAGATTGCTACTTTCAATCGTTTGGTTATGAACGAATTGCCGAATGCTATTGGCGGTGTTTTCAATTTTAGTCTCGTTTTGAGCAAGGTTGGTTTTAATCTCTTCAATTTTCCTTGAGTTAGTCGCAATCCAATTTTGGAGTTCTGTAACCGCATTAATCTCCTCAAAATAAGGAAGTAACAATTTGTGAGGCTTCATTTTCACACCCTCGCCTTTGATAAACTGAACGGAGTCTTGAATCGATTTTTTCCACAACATTTCGGTTTCAATAACTTGCTTGGTCAACCTCTCAATATTTTGTTTAATATCCAATTGTTTTTCGGTGGCAACCATCTTATTATTGAGCTCAACTTGCTCTTTTGCAATGGAATTGCATTTCACTTCAAGCTCTGCGAAGGCGGTATCATCCATTTTACGAGCAAGAAGTTCGCTCTGTTGGTCTTTGATTTTATCCATCTGCAGACAGACAATCTTACGCTTTTCATAAGCCCGTTTTCCAAGTTCACGATAAATAAGGCTTCCCGTAATTTTTTCCAGCAAAATTCCGCGATCATTTTTGCCCGATTGAAGAAAAAGTGCAAAGTCGCCCTGCGGAAGAAGGATAGAACGGATAAATTGGTCAAAACTGAGCCCCACAAGTTGTTCGTTCAACACCGGAACATTTGTTTTCTTTTCCTCAATCGTATTTCCAGCAACATCGTAAATGCGCATTTCGTAGTCGCGAAGGTTCCCATTTCTGTTGGTTGAGATTTCCCATCGCGAGGTGTAAATCCCTTTAGCACAGGAGTATTCTACCTCGGCAACAGCATCCTTTGTATTTCGAGTTAAAATGACTCCAGTTTCAAAAATTAGATTTTGACTAATCTGTTTGTCAATGCGTGGAATCCGATTAAAAAGAGCCAAGCAGATGGCATCAAGAATGGTTGTTTTCCCACTTCCTGTTGGACCAGTTATGGCAAACAGCCCTGATTCCTTCAACGGAGAAGTGGTAAAATCGACTATATGTTCGTTTTTAAGCGAATTTATATTTTTGATACGTATTTTTCTAATAATCATAATCTAGTTCAAATTAGAATCATTCTCTTCGGGTGAAATACTCTCGTGAGTCTCCATTAGCAACTCATTAAATGCTTCCAAAAGCAACTCTTTCTCGTTATCGGATAGGGCTTTACGTTCCAACAATTTCATAAAGACATCGGTGGGTTTTAGCTCTTCAATTTGCGCGTTTTCGTCGACCCAACGATCTACATCCATGTCGTTGTCGAGATATATTAGACGATGTTTAATAATCATGGCATCGGGATGTTGCCATCCGTCCATTAACTCCTGAATTTGAATGCCACGTTGTGGCGATTTTGTTTGCTCGTGAAACTCAATCTCAACCAACGTTGGCAGCGATGCCGAAGGAGTTTCCCACGTAAGAAGTTTTTGTTCAATCTCCGTAAATGATCCTTTTAGACGAACGAGTTTACGAAATACAGGAACTTCAACATTCTGAATTTCAATACCTTGCTCCTCAATTTCCAACAAAACCACTCTTTTGGGATCGGAATGCTCGCTAAACGACAGAGCAATGGGCGAACCGGAATACAAAGCTGGAACCGTTGATGAGAGTTTCTGGGGTTTGTGGATATGCCCCAATGCCATATAACTGTAATTTTTGGTCAACGTTTCCAGATTAATGGCATCCAGATTTCCAATATTCAAATCTCGTTCGCTGTCCGATATTGAGGCTCCTATTCCATATAAATGCCCCATTCCAATTAGTGGAATTTTGGGATATTGCAGTGCCGCTTTTTCGGCTAGTGAATAGTATATTTTGAGGATATTGAGACGCATGGATTCGAGTCTGGTGGAACGTGTTTCATCTTCCCTATTCATCCGCAAATCGGCTTCTCGCAAATAAGGAACCGCAGCAACAACGGCTTCCACTTCGCCTTTGCTATTTTTCAACGGCATTAGCATTCCCTCCAACTCATTTGGCATTCCACCTACAACGGTTATGTTTAAGGCTTTTAATAGTTCTTTGGGTGCATCTAAAACCTGTGCTGAGTCGTGGTTGCCTCCCACAATAATAACCTGACAATTGATGTTTCTCAATCGAACTAAAATATCGTAATAGATCGCCCGCGATTCCACCGATGGATTCGACAAATCAAAAACATCGCCCGCAATGAGCAATATATCAATATGTTCCCGTACGATTACCTCTACAATCCAATCGAAAAACAGTCGGTGATCATCGGCCAAATCAACTCGGTAAATCCGTTTGCCGATATGCCAATCGGAAGTATGCAATATTTTTAACATAACTATTTAATAAAATTGAAACCTCTAATGTATCTAAAATTATCTAATATGCCTTACCATGTCGATGTTCGCGCGTACGATTGTAGGCCAGTTTTTGATTAATATGCCACTCAATATAATTATTAACGAACCATCAACGTACGTAAAAACTGCTTTAACTCCACCCCTTCGAAATCAGAATGACATTTTTGAATAAGTACACCATCCTGAAAAACAGCCCAATCCAAGGGCTCGCGACGAAATTTGTCGGATTTAAGTTCAATTCCAAGTTCTTTAAAGAAGTTGTGTTCCATAATGCCTATATTGCTACCATAGGCATGATGTATAAAGTACATGTTTTCAACAATATTGCTGCTATCCAAAACCGTCTGTATGTTTGGTACCGAAAACCCGGAGAAAACATACACCGGAGCAACATTTCCCACCTCTTTTACTATTTGTTCGTAGGCTGATATTTTCATTCTTGTGCCCTGAATCGATCCTCCGCAAGAAATGTTGTTTAAAAATAAAATCGTCGTTATGTTTTTTTTGATTACAGCAGTGAGTTCCTCAGCTTTTATTTCACGGTATATGATCATTTGTGTTGAATCAAAAGTTGTTTCAAGGGAAAAAGGCACAAAATTCTTTTTAAACATGTTGTAATCGGTTGGGTTGATGACACAGGAGCTTAATGCAAACAGTCCAAAAAGGAAAAGGAGTTTGGGATTTATAGGTTTCATTTCTTTTAGGGATTAAATTTTATGGAAAGTACAACAAAATAAGAAACTTTTGTTAAATGGATTAATACGCCTTGCCATGTCGATGCTCGCGCGTTCGATTGTAGGCCAGTTTTTGATTAATATGCCACTCAATATCAATCCCTTTAGCTCCACAGAAGTCAAGGATTCGAATCATGGTATCGGCCATTTCGTCCTCCAACGTATCTTTTATATGAGAACGGAACTGCTCCTCCTCTGATTTTCCATCGGGATTGCACGCAAATGTTGTTCGGTTGGCATATCGACCATGACGATCAGCTTCCAATGCTTCGGCAAGTTCACTTACCATTAGCATTAATAGGGTTCCTGTTTCACGTTCGCTGTCCCAAAATCCCTTTTGTTTC
>JAQVXQ010000013.1:0-1345 GCA_028709085.1 Salinivirgaceae bacterium
AAGCGCTTGAAATAAACATTGCTCAAAAAGATTCGGAGTCGGTTTCCAATTCATATGAGAATATTGCCAAAGTATATGAAGAGCGATCAATGTACGACAGTGCTATCATTTATCAACTCAAATCCATTGAAATTCGAGAAAAACTAAACCTGTCCAGGTTATTTAATAATTATGTTGGTTTGTCCATTATATATTCAAGTTTGGGCGACAATGTGAATAAATACAGATACTTAGAGAAATGCCGACAATTTTTACTTAACAATAAAAGCACCGATTATAGTCAATATGCTATTTTGCATAATATCATCGGAGGATTTTATAACGACGAGGGAAATGTGGACAGCATGTTGTTTCATTATCAAAAGACATACGACTATTCTGAATTAGCAGGATGGAAACAGGGAATGGTCGTTGCATTGGGGAATATTGCAGAAACCTATTTTGAAAAAGGCAATTATCGAAAAGCCTTGGATGAACGCAAGCAAGTACTCGCTCTTTCCATCGAAATTGAAGATATGCTGGGAATAATTGACGAATATGGGTACATAAGCCAAATTTATAAAGAATTAGGAAAATTAGACAGTGCGGATTTTTATGGAAAGCAATCGCTAAAGCTTGCTAAAGAGCATAAATACACAAATGAAGAGCGAAATGCCAATGAGTTTTTGGCTGAAATTGCTGAGTTGTCGGGAAATAAAACCGATGCTCTTCAGTATTATAAACAATATATTCTGCTACACGATTCATTGTTTAATCTTGACAGGGAAGCAAATACCAACGAACTGATTACCAAATACGAAACCGAGAAAAAAGAGCAACAAATTGAATTGCTTTCGGCTGAAAACACCATCAAAAATCAACGACTGCGTTTGGGAATTGTTATACTAATTTTTATCATTGCCTTATTGGGATTCGTTGTGGTGCTGTATATTCAGAAACGCCGACGGTCCAAGTTGATGGAATCGGAGTTGCAACAAAAGCTTTCGCGCGTTCAAATGAATCCTCATTTTGTCTATAACGCCCTTGCCAGTATTCAAACCTACATGTATGCCAACGATGGAGCATCGGCAGCTCGTTTTCTGGGTAAGTTTGCCGGATTAAACCGTGCCGTACTCGAACATTCCATGGTCGAAAAAGTATCCCTCGACGAGGAGCTTACGATGCTTCGTAATTATTTGGAAATTGAGCAGTTACGCTTAGGGACATCGTTTGAATACTGCATTGATTACCACAAAGATTTGGAACTTGATTTTATTTTTATTCCACCACTACTGATTCAGCCTTTCGTTGAAAATGCCATAAAACATGGTGTTAAAGATTTAGATCGTCAAGGAAAAATTACCCT
>JAQVXQ010000013.1:1445-38657 GCA_028709085.1 Salinivirgaceae bacterium
TATGAACGCCGTAATGTGGAAATTCAGGTTGAGAATCTGCTCGATCAAGTGAACCAAAATAACGTAAATAAAAAAATAATTTTACGTACTCAAGTATCTATTTTCCTGATTGATATTCAGGATATTATGTATTGTGAAAGCGATAACAGTTATACCACTTTTTTTCTTGTCGGTGGACGCAAAATTGTTGTTTCAAAAGGCATTAAGGAGTACGAACAGATGCTTTCCGTCTATCATTTTTTCAGGTCGCATCAGCGTTATTTGGTAAATCTGAATCATATGATCCGTTTCGATAAAGCCGATGGGGGAGCCATTATTCTTCGTTCTGAGGTTTCAATTCCTGTTTCTACTCGTCGTAAGCAAGCCTTACTCGATGTGTTGGGAAATTAAAACAAGATAAATTCCTTTCTTAATTTTCAAATTTTAAAAGTATAAGTTTTATGTGCCTTTAAATTGAAATTTATAAACATATTAACCCGGATTATTCATGTCATTAGCTTTGTGCATATGCAAGGCATCTGAACCTGTAGATATATAAACTATTTCAAGGGTTTAGTAACGAAGCAGATGTGCAAAGATAATGACAAACAACACCCAAAAATGGGTTATGTTTTTTCTCAGGGAAATACGTATTAAGTGGATGTTTATTAGAAATATATCGATGCTTTTCTGAATTTGTGGTGAATAATTCGGGTTAAGTCCCGGTTAATCACAGTTGAAATAAAAAAAAGGCAGCCATTTGGCTGCCTTTTTTATTTGATATTATGTGCTTAGCTTATTTTTTAATAAACGTTTGCGCATTTGACTGTCCGTTAGTATTTACAATGTTAATAATGTAAAGACCATTTGACATGTTGTCGATATTGATTTCGTTTTGTCCTGAAGCAATCTGACCTTCTTGAACTACTTGACCTGAAATACTCATTACAATATATCTACCCGATTGTGCATTTTCAACAATTAATTTGTCGCTTGCTGGGTTTGGATACATCATAAATGAAGTGGAAACAGCGTCATTAATTCCTAAAATGATATCGAAACTTCCAATGTATTCAGTTTCTAATTCGCCATCGTTTGCAGTGATACGGAAATAGATTGGAGTTGCAGCGTCCATTGGTGGAATAGTAGCTAGGAAACGAGTGCCTGATAGTCCAACATCGGTTAAAGGTAGTTCGTTTGTTATCGCCTCTTCGTCAAATCCGTAGAAGAATTTTTTCACTAATCCTGCTTGACCACCATCATCGGTGATTGTTGACTGCACGAAAGATTCTTTTCCTACCTCTGGTACTTCAGGATAGATTGCAATGTCTGTAATTGCTGGAGCCATGTTTTCTTGACTTTCAATTACGTCGTTTGCATTACGTGGTGCAATTTTAAATTCACTAAAATCGTATGTTGCAATACCAGTGAATGAATATGTTTTTCCAACGATTGGTAAGAAGTCGGTATACAGCTGACGATAAACTAATAGAGTGTCTGTTGGTGCAGCTGTAGTTACATATCTTGAATTCCAGTAAAGGCCACTACCATCGTGTACACATATGAAATTAGTTGCCGATACTAATACGCCTTCAACACCTTCAGTCATTTCGTTTGCCACAACTGGATGTGCTTCTGGAAGTGTGTTGTTACTTGAAACTACATTGAGAGTTTCAATGTTTTTCATTTCAGTTAAGTTGAAATATTCAATCACTTTTGCACGAACAACAACTTCGTCTCCTACAGCTGGCAATGTAATTTGCTGTGCTTCTTTGAAAACATATATACCATTCCATAAACCAGCCCCATCTTGCAGATAGAATCCTTTATCAGGTACAACGGCAGTAACGATACCTGAAGTAGTTACAACTTGATCCATATATGGTGAATTTCCATCTGGATTTGTTGTGTACTGAATGTCATAAATGGTTGTCATACTCTCTAGAGTAACGGTCGCTGTCCATATTTTTGTAGTTGCGTCTTGCGCTGTTACGGTATATGTTACGGCGTTTGTGAAGTCCTGTGCTGTTCCTGATGCTGGATTTATGGTTGCACCATTGCTTAGAGCGATTGTTGGAACAAGAGCAGTTAAGCTAGTGCCTTGCTGTACAGTTAATTGTACTGTTCCAGCGGTGGAGTTGATAACTGTATTTCCAACTTGTTCGGGAATAGCAAATGTTAAAATTTCAGCTTCTGAACTTTGACTTGTTGAAATAGTTACAGTTACTGTCCAGTCCTGAGTGTTTGTAGCATTTTGGGCAACAACGGTATAGATTACGGGGTTTGTAAAGTCTACAACTGATACCCCTGATATTTGTGCTGTTTCACCTATTTTAGCGGTAGCTCCTCCTGAAAGACTAAATGTAGGAACAAGTGTGGTAACATCTGAACCGTAGATAACTTCAATGGCCACTGTGTGTGCTGTTGCGTTAATGGTTGCGGTGCCAGTTTGATTTGGCAGACTAAATGCAAGAATATCTGTCTCGTCACTAAGTCCAAATTGGTGTGCACCAAGATAGCTGAACGTGTCTTTTGGATAAACAATCCATTCACTATCATCAGCGTTGGTTCCAGCTTGTTCAGCCCAGTTTGTATTTCCTTGTGAGATATGAGATTTACGTACCAAAGTGTGGTCAATCGTAGCACCTGTAACACCAGCTGCTTCCCATGAAGTGCCAGGATTATCTCCAATTAAACCAAAAACATCAATTAAGACATCGTTTTTGTAGAATCCAATGGCATCGTTACCATTGAAAAACGTAACATTTGAAATGATGTTGGCAATGTTTAAAATTTCAGGAACAGCAGAAGCGTTGGCAACAACGTAAACGCTGTTAGCATCTAATGTTCCAGAAAGATCAACGGGGTTCGTTGGCTCTGTTGCGCCATTGGCGAAGAGTTTTAGAGAATAACCTGTTAGGTCAACTGAGAAAGGATTTGGGTTATATATTTCAATCGCCTTGTTACTTGCACTTCCTTCAACATACTCACTAATGAAAAGTTCGCCAGCTGGTTGATCTGTTAGTGTAAAAGTAACCGAAGCCACAGCTGTGGATTTAATGACACATCATTATTATCAACGAGTTCAATTTCAAATGTGTGTGAACCGTAAGAAAGTCCTTCAAGAACTATGGGGTTGGTGGTATAAACCATGGTGGCTGTTCCGCCATCTAGTGTGGTTTTAATATGACCATCAATTCCAGTTCCAGATTGTCCTACTGCAAAGTGCGAAACCAACATCTCAATGGTTGCAGTTTGTCCTGCCATTGTAGATCCATTTGTGGGGTTTGTGATGGCTATAGAAGGGGCTGTACTTAATGTTGTAAAGCTAGCCATTTGTGTTACACTTTCGTTTCCGGCTGCGTCTTCAACTACTCCTACAGATAATGTATAGGTGGTATTTTCAGCTAAAGTGATCGATGGAGTTACTGTTATAACTGTTTTTGCTACGTTGATCGTTGCGTCAAATCCAATTACACTTGCATCTTGGTCAACCAATGTGATAAGAGAAGCTAGATCGGCATTCACAATTTCAGTACCAGCGATAGAAAGGATTGCTTCGTCGAATGTGATTGAAGGGATAACATCAACAGCAATACCGGTAGCACCGTTCTCTGGAACGAAAGTGGCTACAGGAGCTTCTGTGTCTGCAATAGGCTCTTCTTGAAATGCCAATTCGGGAATTGCCATAAAGAATTGATTAGTACAATCATGATGTCTAAAAGCAATATATACTTCATTACCATAACCGGCTAAGCTAATGGATCTTTCTAATTGCGTACCTCCTACAGCAAGGGTTTCACTGAAAACAGCAGCATCGGTAAAATCAGCAACTGTATTCCCTGTGGTAGAAACGTAAACTGAATAATGTTCAGCGTAGTCAAAATCACTAATCGCCATAACTTTCCAATTCATAACTGGGCTTGTTAAGGCTGAAAGGTTTACTTTAGCTGTTGTTATGTAATTATCGGGAGTTAAAGCATCATAAATGTCATAACGGAATGTTTCTGAAATTAAAGCATATACGCCTGCATTTATTTCTGTAGTTTCCCAGAAGTATCCATCTCCATCAACATCAAAATTTCCCCAACCTTCGGGAATAGCGTTATCCGCAAAATTGGTACTCCATGGAGCGGTAATAACTGGAGCTGAAGGTTCGTCTGCTTTTACGGCTTCTTCCCATGTTGTAGCTACGCGAATAGCATCAATTGTTGCATTTGTTGTGTTGAATTGGCGTAGTCCAACTGCTCCAACGGAAGAAACGGATTCTGCTTCTGTGTAAGTTGCATCAGCTGTAGCTGGCTCAGAGGTTGGGAAGGTGTTGAAAACATAAAGACTTGAAACTTTAGTTGCTAAGTCAAGTTTTACAACAACCAACGTTGGTGTTCCTGGGGTAACCGTAGCATACGTTGCAGGAGCATTTTGTCCGATTCCTAATCCTGTACCGTCGGCTTTTGCCCATACTCTTGTGTAGAATATTGTGGTAACGTTCGATGGTGCAAAATGAAAGAAATACCCGGCTGCATTTGTGGCTTCTATGTTAACAATAAAAGAAGCATAAACACTTCCACTTTCCATCACGTCAAATGTACGGTGAACATCTTCGCCATTATTTACAAGAGCGGCTGAACCTCCAATGCCAGAGCCCATATACCCTTGGAAGGTAAGGCCTGGAGCAACTACTGGAGAATTTGTTTCCGCTCCACTGTGAGCAACCCATCCGTTACTAACTAGAGTGGAGCCTTCCGTATAATCGAAGTTTTCAACCATAACAGCTTGTGCGCTGGCTTGTTGCGTTATAAACATAACGCCCACAAGAAGCATTGATTTTAGTAAATTTCTAATTTTCATAATATTAAATTTTAAAGTGAAAAACGTCGTAAAATTACAAATTAAATATGACTTTAATACGCTTTGACTTGTATTTTATGAAATAATTAACAAAATGAGTCTATTTGTTAATGTTTTGTTATTTAATTTGGTGTTATTAAGAATAAAGTGGCTATATTCGAAGCGTATTGTCTTACTTGAAGTTAGAACCAAATATTATAAACTGCTCAAAAGTAAATTTGTTATGAAACGTATTTTATTGATGTTTTTTGTGCTGAGTTATCTAAATACTTTTGCACAAGAGGATGAGGATTTATTCTCAATGAGTCTTGAAGAATTGATGAACATTGAAGTTACAACCGCTTCAAAGAAAGCTCAGAAAATTTCGGATGCACCAGCAACTGTCATAAGTTATTCTGCAGCACAAATCGAATTGCATGGTTGGCGCGATTTGAAAGATCTGTTTCGAGCTCTCACCGGGGTCGATGTCTCCTACGATGTGCAAGGCGAAGTGAAAACCTTGGTTACCTTTCGTGGAGTCCAAGGAAATCAAAAGGTTTTAGTATTGCAAGATGGTCAGCGTCAGAACCCAATAACCGGAGAACGCTTTATTTATGGACATAATATTCCACTAAATATCTACAAGCGAATTGAGGTCGTATATGGTCCTGCCTCAGCATTATATGGTGCCGATGCTTATGGAGGTGTAATTAATTTAATAACTAAAGATGGAGCCGATATAGACGGAATGTCAGCATCAGTTGGCTATGTCTCAACCCAAGCAGTAGATGCAAGTATGAGTTTTGGGAAAAAAATGGGAGACGATGTGGACGTATTATTGTATGGAAGAATGTACAACGGCCAAGATTATAAATTGCACGAAAAATACAAGGACGCTTTAGATTATGGTATTGTAAATGAATATGCAGGCGAACTTGGAGAATTGGATAAAGTTTATCCAATAAAAAACTGGAACATGATAGGGAAGGTTAAATATAAAAAATTAACATTCGGTTTTGATTGGCAACATCAATTGGAATCAAATGCCCCAACTTGTATTCCTGCCAATTATGCTTATGTTAGAAATAATGTGTGGGGACAGGATATCAGACATTTGTATGCGAACTATAGTATCGTTGAAAATGAAAAGATATCGGTCGATGCAACGGCTACTGTTGGTGATTATGCCATTAATCCAGCTACTAATTTTTTCATTCCAACTGATGAGATTGGAGCTGATGCTTTGCCTGGACAAGACGGAATATTGGACACCGGAACGCCAGGATATAAATATGGATATTCGGGTTATGTTCAAGGAGCATTGAAGGCCGATTGGAAAATTGCCGATAATTTCAATATTATTGCGGGAGCATCATTTGAAAATGTAAAATCGTTTCCAAAAACTCAAAATTTGGATCAACCCTATCATCTCGATGCAGGTTTAGAGGATGATCTACGTGATTTTGTTGACCCAAATGGAAATACATATGGAGTTTTGGGATTGACAGACTCCATATTTGGCGAACGTAATTTCACTAACTTTGGATCGTTTGTTCAAGGGGAATACAAACCGATTGAAACATTGAGTATTACGCTTGGTGGACGATTCGACTATAATAGTATTCATAAGGAGACATTTAATCCACGTATCGGTATTGTGTATAAGCCAATTCGTAAATTGACATTGAAAGCCATGGGCGGAAGCGCATATATTGCACCATCGAATTATTATCGATGGGAAAACTGGGCAAACCCCTACGCAATGCATATCCCTAATTTGGATATAAAACCTGAAAAACTGACCTCCTTTGAAGTTAGTGCCATATACTATATCAACAACAACCTGTCGTTGAGAACAAGTTTATTTCGAAACGATATGAAAGATATCATTCGAGTAATAGATGCTCCTGACCAAGAGGGGGCATACTCTTATTATAATGTAATGCGAATTCTTGACGGCGGTGCTTCTCCATATTCAGGTTATGTTGAAATGAATGATAATCTTGGAGCAGTATATTCCCAAGGTGTTGAACTAGATGTAAACTATCAAATTTCAAAGTTTTTGATTTCGGTAGGTTATTCATTTATTGACGGAAAAGATAAAGAGACCGACTCAAACATTCCAAAAGTTTCTGCACATAAAGCGAATGCTAATATTACGTATAATGCAGAAAAATTCTTTGCTTCGGTGTCGGCTCGATACTATAGCGATATCTGGACGGCTACCACAAATAGTTATTATGCTGGAACTGACGAGATTCCTGGAGCATTCATATTATATGCTAATCTTGGTTATCGAATTACAAAAGGAATTGTATTTACACTGTCGGTTGATAATATGTTAAATACGAAACACTGGGGAGCCGCCCCATATGGCGAATCAGTGTGGATTCAACCCCGTGCCCCTCAATCGCTACTCAAAGTGTTTGGAGGTTTGAAATTTACGTTCTAGAGTCTTGAAATTAAGAGTTAGTCGTTAGTGTCTTGGTGGCTCTGCGACATACGTTTCATCAAAGTTCGATGGAGTGTTGTTGGGTGGAATTTATTTTTGAAACAGGAGTGGATTGATATTATTTTAGCATCATTATTATAGAATTTCAAAATAGTAGGATAATGTATGAGTTTTGAACTGTTTTTACGGTGTTTATTTTTTATCCCTTGTCTGAAAGGATCGTTTTAAAATATAAATGCTTAATAGTATGCAGAAAATGACCAGAGTTGATGTGTTGAAAAAATGGTCTCCATTTATTATCATAATTGGATTTGTTATTTTTAAAGTTCAAGATTTATTTCTCCCCTATTTTTGGGATGAGGCATGGTCATACATCGTGGCTATTAAAGCGATGGTAATATCGGGGCCTTCATTAATTCCGAATTCAATTCCTCCTGATTTATACCGAGGTCATCCTTTACTATTTTATTTTCTTTCCGCATCGTGGATAACTTTGTTTGGTCCCGAGATTTGGAAAGTGAAATTATTTATGTTGTTTATTTCCATAGCATTGTTGCTATCGGTTTTTTCATTTGCCAAACGTAATTTCAATTATCAAACAGCGATTATTTCACTGGTTTTTCTGGTAATTCAGTCAGTGTTTATTGTACAATCAACCTTGGTATTGCCAGAGATAATGCTCGCCTTATTTACAGTTCTTAGTTTAAAAGCATACCTGGAACGGAAACGAATGCTTGTCGTGTTTTGGCTGATATTGGCGTTATATACAAAGGAAAGTGCGATCGTAATTTACATGACAATTTTATTTTTCGAGATTGTGGATGTGTGGAAAAACAAAGAGAGGAAGCTGTTCGATATTATCTATTTGGGAATTCCTCCTCTTTTTGTACTTCTGTTTTTTGTAGCACAACGGGTAATTGTTGGATGGTTCTTCTTCCCAGAACACATTGCATTCTTAAGTCTTGATGCATTCTTTAGTCGGTTTTTAGGATATTCGACGAATCTTTTTGTATTTATGGGAAGGAATATGCTAACCTTTACTGGCTTTGCAGCGTTGGTGATTTTGTTAATAAAAAAAGACCCTCTTTTATTTGAAAAGAAAAAAGAACGATCGGTTCTTACGTTTTTTATTGTTGCATATCTGTTGTTTTCCGCGGTTAATTTTTATTCGCCACGATATTTACTGTCAATTTTACCCTTTGTGATTTTGATTTGGGTGTTTTTTATTGGAACTCTAGTAAAAAAATATCACTTTGTTATCCAAATTGTTGTTTTACTTATTTTATTCTCAAATAATCTCTATTTTACAATTAACAAACGAGGTGGAGATGACCATACTTTAGGTTATCGAGACCTAATTTATGTACAAAAGGAGATCATATCCTATTGTGAACAGGAAAATCTTTATTCGGAAAATTTATTTACGCATTTTTTAATGTTGCATAACTTGCAGAATGCTGATTTGGGATATATCCGTGGAGATTCCATATTCGTGAATGCGAATAGTAGGTTTAGTGCTGATACAGAGTTTGCTATAATAAGTGCAAATGAATTTGATCCTGCTGTGTATGCCGAAATACAATCAAGAAGTCAATTGATAAAACGATTTGAGAAAAATGGCGCTTGGTGTGAATTGTATCAGGTTCGAGGGGAGTGAGCGAGGTTGCTGGATTTTTGTTTTTTTACGACTGTATTCTGCATAGTACACTGAAAAAAAGTAGATAGTCAATCAATAATAAAATTATACACAGATGAAAAAAAAGTTAAATAGTCAGTTGTTAAATGTTGCATTCCAATTATCAAAATGGGGAGTGGTTGGATTTTCTCTCCTATTGAGCTTGTTGGCAGTGTCTTGTCAATCGGAAATTCAGCACAGCTATAACGAGGGAATCAATATTATTCCTGTGCCTCACAATATGGAGATTCAACAAGGTTCGTTTGTCCTCAATAATCGAACTATTATGGTTATTCCCGATAGTTTGGAAATGGATGCTTCCATTGCTCTTTTTAGTGAAAAAGTAAAAACTGCAACGGGTTTTGATTTAAAAATTGCTCCGAACAATCCCACTTCAAACTATATTGAGTTTCAAATGTCGTCCATCTGTGATTTTAATCCGGAAGGGTACATCCTTAATGTTAATCAAGAGAGGATCACTCTTGAAGCTCGTACCCAACGAGGGTTCTTTTATGGATTGCAAACCATATTGCAATTATTGCCTGCGGAAATAGAATCGCCAACCGTGCAACGAAATATTAATTGGAAAATACCGTGTGTAAATATATCTGACAATCCTCGGTTTACATGGCGTGGAATGCATTTAGATGTTTGTCGCCATTTTCTTCCAGTCGAAAACATCAAAAAGCATTTGGATATGATGGCCATCTATAAACTCAATACATTTCATTGGCATTTGACCGATGATCAGGCATGGCGAATTGAGATTAAAAAATATCCCCTTTTGACTCAGTTGGGTTCAATACGTACCGAGGAGGATGGCACCGTAATTAGCGGATTTTACACGCAAGAGCAGATTCGGGATGTTGTTGAATATGCACAACGTCGATTTATTAATGTAGTGCCTGAAATTGAAATGCCCGGCCATGCTTTAGCCGCTTTGACTCCATATCCCGAGTATTCCTGCACCGGAGGGCCGTTCTCTCCACGGACAGTTTGGGGTGTTGAAGAGGATGTTTTTTGTGCAGGAAATGACCAAACGTTTGTTTTCTTGGAAGATGTAATTGATGAGGTTGCATCGCTTTTCCCGTATGATTATTTTCATATCGGCGGCGATGAATCTCCAAAAGATCGATGGGAAAAGTGTCCAAAATGTCAGAAACGTATGCGGGACGAGGGTTTGAAAAACGAACACGAGTTACAAAGCTATTTTGTGGAGCGCATCGAAAAGGTGGTGCTGAAACACAATAAGAAAATGGTCGGGTGGGACGAGATTCTTGAAGGAGGATTGGCAAAGTCAGCAACAGTGATGTCGTGGCGAGGTGAAAATGGCGGGATTGAAGCCGCATCGAGTGGACACGATGTGGTGATGTCTCCGGGAAGTCATTGCTATTTAGATCATTATCAAGGATCAAGTAAGGTTGAGCCTGTAGCAATAGGCGGATACACACCACTTGAAAAAGTTTATGAATACGAGCCTGTACCTTCAGCCCTTGATGCTCAATATAGCAAGCATATTCTTGGAACACAGGGAAATGTTTGGGCGGAGTATATGTATTCTCCCGATCGAGTTGAGTATTTTGTATATCCGCGGATATTGGCTTTGGCAGAAGTGGGATGGTCGTTGCCTGAACATAAGGATTTTAAGAATTTTACTCAACGATTGAATAATCAGTTTGTTAGAATGGATTTGAGGGGAATTAACTACCATATTCCACTCCCTGAAGGGCCTTGTAATAGCATTGCTTTTGTGGATTCGGCAACGCTTGTTTTTTCTACCACGCGACCCGTTACCATGGTTTATACTTTGAATGGGGATACTCCAGATAAAACCTCAAAGCGATACGAAAACCCTTTGATTATTAAAAACAATACGGTTGTTAAAATTGCCACGTTGCTCGAAACGGGTCGCATGAGTGCGATACGAACCATTGATGTAACAAAACAGGATTATGCCACTCCTCAAAATGTTGACAATTTGGAACAAGGTATTCGACTGGAAACTACGTTGGGCACATTCCGAAAAGTGTTGGACTTAGATACCGTTTCCGATTGGGAAAGCACCATTATTAATGCTCTTGATTTAACTACATTCTTTAATTATAAAAATCCATCGGCCGCCATTGCACAGGGTTTTATTTCCATTCCTGAGGATGGAATATACCGATTCTCTACGGATGTTGATCAATTGTACATTAATAATCAACTGATAATTAGCAATGAAGGGGAATTGAAAAAACACTCTCGCAACGATGCTTCCATGGCTCTGGCAAAAGGATTTCATGGGGTGAGATTAGTTGCGCTCAATAATGTTTTTAGAGGTTGGCCAATGGCTTGGAGTGGAATTCAGGTATGGTGCAAAAAATCAGATGATGAGAAATTACAGAAGATCAATACATTTTATCATCAGCATTAAAATTTGTTGTTCGCTTAAATTAGTTGATTTTAAAAAAGTTTTCATTATTGTACAGAGGATTTCTAATAATAATTACGAGGTTCTTCGCTCCACTACGTTACGTTCAGAATGACAGGTGCCCTCTCATCCTACCGACAGGAATCTGTCATCCTAGCCTGCCTCGATAAATCGGGGAGTGTAGCGAAGGATCTCTAAAACTTCATTTTAACTAAACACCATTGATTTATAAATGTGAAAAATTTCAGCGTGGTGGTACAATTTTGGAAGAGCCTAATTGACCAACTATACTAGTTTAGGCGAAGACCCATAATGTTTGTGTGTTCAGCTTTTTACCAGATTTTTTCACACAAACCTTTCAATGTGTATTAAATTGAGTCCATTAATAAAGTCGCTCACTTGCATTCTCTTTTTACCGGCTTGTTGCATTTCGTGAACGAAGTACCATCCATTTTTCACGGCAACTTTAAGTCTGTTTTTCTCTATAATGATTGTACCAGGATGGAAATCCATGTCTGAGTTTGCAAAGCTGCCGGAATAGATTTTTATTCCTGTGGTTTTGTTCCCAATACTGGTTTCGGTGTATGCACCGGGATATGGGCTGAGTCCACGTATAAAGTTATGTATTGTTTTACCATCCGTAGCCCAATTAATTCTGCAAAACTCTTTATTTATTTTTGGAGCGGGTTTTAAATCTTCTTCAGCAATCGATTTTTGGGGATATGTTTTGTAGTTGTTATCAATAATGTTGGCAACCGTATTGGTCAGAACTTTAGCTCCTTCGATCATTAATTTATCGTGTAGTGTTCCTGCGTTGTCGGTATCTGTAATTTCAACTTCCTTTGATTCAATAATATTTCCGGTATCTATTTCGTGTTGAAGAAAGAAAGTGGTTATTCCCGATTTTGTTTCGCCATTAATAATAGCATGGTTTATTGGTGCTGCTCCACGATATTGAGGAAGCAAACTTCCGTGTAAATTTACCGAGCCAAGGCGTGGAAGACTCCAAACGGCCTGTGGTAGCATTCGAAATGCAACTATCACGGCTAAATCGGGGTTTAAAAGTTCAAGAGCTTCAATAAAATCGGGACTTTTTAGATTTGTGGGTTGTAAAACTGGGATGCCATTTTGTTGTGCGAATTGTTTTACGGGAGTCGGACTTAGCTCTTGACCACGTCCGCGAGGTTTGTCGGGTGCAGTTACTACGGCCACAACATTGAAATTATTATGCAGTGCTTTAAGTGATTCCACAGCAAAATCGGGTGTTCCCATGAACACGATACGAAATTCTTCCGAAGACATTTTGGATGTTATTTTTGACGTTCGTAAATTCTAACTGAATCAATAATTAAATGAGCAGGTAAGGTTGTTGGTTTGTTGATTAAAACGCTGGAAAGTGATAAATACAGAGCGTTTTTAGGAAGATTTCCTTTATATTCTGCCACTTGAACACCGTTAATCTTCCAGGTTAGTTGATTCTCTTCCCACTCTAGTGAGTATAAATAGCTACTATCAAAATTTAATCCTGAAATAGTCTCTTCAAAATCGGGTTTGTTTCGGTTTGAAAGAAAAAGTCGGGCTTTTATGCCTTTTTTATTTCCTGAACAAAACAAATCAATGTGAGGAGCAATGGTATCAGCTTTTAACGATGCTGCATGGATAACCTCTTTATGAGCGGTCATTCTTGCCAAAACATCAATTCTTCCTTTGTTGGTTCTGAAATTATGGCCTGTGTTGACAATTCCAGAGGTATAGTCGAAGTCACGATTCTTGAAGCCCGACGACTCTTGCCATCGAAGACCACTGCAAGATTCTTGACGTGTTTCTATATGTAGTGCGTTGTTTTCAATTTGAAGGTTTTTTCCGTCGGTATGGAACTGCATATTTCCTTCGGGAACATAGCTTTTCCCTTGCAAGTTGAGCATTCCCTGGAAAGGAATGGTTAGCCATTTATCTTTATTTATTTCGCTGAAATTCTCTTCAAAAACTGGATTCCATACCCTGATTTCTGCAAATTTATCTGTTTTTAGGGATTGCTGGTACCACACAATTTCATTGTCTTTTTGCAAGGCACTAAATTCTTGTTCAAGCTGAAAGCCTTCGGTCTTTTCATATTTTTTATTGTCTAGTAGATATGCCTTCCGTTCTTTAAACTCGGTGGAGTCCAATTCATTTTTAAGCTCCAGATATCGGTTTAAATCTTGACCTCCATTGATGTTTATGTAAGCTTTGTATTTTTTTGATTTGCCAAATTTATCGTGAAAAACAATCTCGGGATGCTTTTGCAATGTGATGTACTCCTGCTCAAGTTGTGCCGCTTGGGTTGTCTCAAAGGTTGTCGATTCTAGCTTTTTGGTGTGATCATCACTTTCAATGTACTCCTTTAAATTGTTGTATTCATTCAGTATCGCCGATTTTTTAGTGGTCTCAACAAACTCAGGGAGTCCTTTTTTTGAAAATGCAAAATAGCTTTTTAATTGCGAATCGTTGTTTAATTCTTTTAACCTTTGTTGGTTTTCAATTTCAGTTTTAAATTCCGCTTCGTTCTCTTTTGTAATTTGTTTGTAATTAAATTGATTTACAGCTACGGTAAGATTTTGATGCTGTGCTAATTTGTCGGAGTTATTAATGCTCTGATAAATAGAATATTGTTCAGAATTTATTGTTTTAAAATATTTTTTTATTGTTGAATTTGATGCCAAAGATTTTAGTTTTTTCTCTAATTGCAACTCTTCTTTGTGCTCTTGTTTAAGTTGTTGCTTTATATTATTGATCTCTCCAGATTCAATTATTTGCTTAAATTCGATATACTTAAGGTAATTTTCCGATTCACTAATTGATTCGAATTTTTGAAGCTCGTCGCCCGATTTAACTTGGAGGTACAATTGCAAATCTCGATTTTTCAAAAGCAAATTGAATTCCTGTTCTGTTATATGTTCTGCGCTTCCTTGATATTTGAGGTTGATCAGTTCTTGTTTTGCATTTTGATGGCTACTACTATTTATTAAATCTTCAAGTTTGTGGTAGCGTTTAAGTTTGTCACTTTCTGTAAAAGCATCAAAATCGTTCATCTCTTTTCTAAGAGAATTATATTTGCTAACATACTTTTCTGTGGACGGAACTTGACCGAATAGCTTTTTGAAGAAGAGATTTGCCATATGATATGTTGTTAATCCTTTTTATAAAGGTTAATAGGTATTTAATTTTGGGGTTAAAGATACGAAACACCTATGAATAATTGGGCTAAGTTATGAAAATCATTTAATGTTTTTATCAGATTAATAAAAAAGTGACTCTGTTTTACGAGTTATTAATGCTAGAGTAGCGATAAACAGTAGCATCGGTTTTGTTATTCCTACTACGAATGTCATGTTTTAAGCTGTTATGGATTTTGTTTTCATGTCGAATTGTTTTACAATAAATGGAGTTATCGATTTGCGTATTATTTCAATATGTTTTTTTAATTCTTATGGTTTGGCTTGATTTGGAAGCTACAATACGTCTATTTTGACCTTTTTTGTTAACAATGAAGAAATAAGAATTTATTCGTTTCTCTTCTTGCGAGATAAAAAGTGCAGCAATGTCTTTGTTATGATTTTGTAAAAGGCGGCTGTTTAAAAGTATTTGTTTTATTATAGAATGTATTTTTGAATGATGTTTTTAAGAGTGTTTTCCGTAGTAGGTTTTGTCACAAAGTCGGCCATCCCAATTTTGAGACATCGCTCTCTTTCGTTGGAGGAGACGCCTGCTGTTAATGCAATTATAATGGTATCGTAATTTAATGCCCGACGGTTGTTTTTTATGTTTTCTGTAATTTCATATCCATTTGTATCAGGAAGTTGAATATCTAAGAATAGCAAGTTGTATTTTGTTTTTTCTAAAAAATTGATGGCATCTTGACCGGAGTATGCTTTATCGATAACGCTATTGGGGCAAATTTTCTTGATCAGTGTATGGGTTAACATCATGTTTGCTTTGTTGTCCTCAACAATAAGGATGGAGATTTTTTCTTCTTTTTCGATCGATGTTGGACTTGGCTTACCTTGGTTTTGTTTTGATGTGGGCAAAGCGTATAAGTCTCTGATTTGCATCGGACTGGTTATTAGTTTGTCGAAAATTTCAGTGGAAAAAGCATATTCATATGTTTCGTGAAAAACAGGTTTATAGATTCCAATAATTTTGGAAGAGTGATGTTTTTTATATTCTCGGAGGTGCTCAAGTTGCATTTCTTGTGGGACTTCCGACGATTCCAAGTTGAACAATATTAAATCCACCACTGTGTTTTTATCATTTTTCGATAAATTGGCAATCGAGATATCCAGTACTTCAATTCCAATTGTGTTCAATAAGGTACATATTGACTTTTTGTTGGTAACTGACTGGTCGTGAACAATGGCTGTTTTGTATAAAGTGTTTTTTTTGTATTGATCTTGATATGATCCTTCCGACTGTAAATCAACGATAAAGAAAAATTTACTTCCTTTGTTTGGCGTGCTTTCTACGTTTAATTTGCTGTTCATTTGGAACAACAAACTATTGCATATGGTTAGCCCAAGACCGGTTCCTCCATATTTACGAGTTGTTGTGGTGTCGGCTTGTGAAAAAACTTCAAATATCTTTTTAATATAGTCCTCTTTTATTCCAATTCCCGTATCGGCCACTTCGAAATAGAGTCGCGAAATTCCTTTTTTTAGTGGGTTTTCAATACTTTTAATGGTAAGCCTAATTTCTCCCTCTTCCGTAAATTTGGTGGCATTGGATAGTAAATTGTTCAGAATTTGCCGAAATCTCAGACTGTCAATTGTAATCGATCTTGGTAATTCATTCTCAACATTGAGTATATAGTTAAGCCCTTTTTTATGGATTTCAGGCGCTGTAGTGCTAATAATTAGATTAATAAAGCTATCAAATTCCACAGATTCAGGCACGATTTCTAGTTTCCCGGCATCAATTTTTGAGAAATCAAGCACAGCGTTTATTAAATCATAAAGCGCATATGCTGATCCTTTAATTATTTGTAGATAGGTGTGATGTTTTCCTTCTTTTGTAGATTTAAGCATTAGGTCGGTGAATCCAATTACGCTGTTAAGTGGAGTTCGTATCTCGTGACTTACGTTGGCAAGGAAATCGCTTTTAGCTTGATTTGATTTCTCTGCAATCTCCTTTGCTTGAACGATAGTTTCTTCATGTGTTTTTCGCAACTCAGCGTTAATTAATAATTGAACCAGAATTTTAATAAGCGATATCTCTGATGGTTGCCAAACGTGTGTTTTTACGTTGTTGTCGAATCCAATATACCCAATGCATTCGTGATTAATGGAAAGGGGAATGGTTATGGAACTATGTTCAATGGGGGATATTTGGTTACTTGAAATATGAAATGTTTTTCCATTTTTATGCGCAGCTATTTGGGGTTCAATTTTATTAAATGTGATTGATCTTGGTATATTTGATGTGAATTGTGCTTGTTGTGCATGCCATTCATGTTTTATAGTTGCTTTTTTATGAATGTAATCGTATGAATAGATGTAGCTTCGGTCGGCTTCAAGGAGTTTCGCGGTTTCTTCAATAGCAAAGTTTATGGTTGTGGGAAGTAGTTTAAGATCGAGGTTTATAAACATTATCGAGAGATCCACCAATTTTTTTTGAAATTTCAGAAAACGCTCGGTCTCTTTTTCAATTGTTTTTCGTTGTTCGATATTGAAACCGACAGTTATTATACATTTTTTGCCAAAATAGAGTCCAGGACTCATTCGTATCTCTTTTGGAAAAATTGTCTTGTCTTTTTTTATCCCCCAAAACTCAAATTGTTGCGGTTGACCATTATATGCAAGGTCGATATAATGGGAAACTTGGTTCATATCATTATGATTTGGGGCTGATAAAAAGTCCGGCGTTTTACCAATAAAGTCTTCTCTTTTGTATTTATATAGATTTATGGCTGAGTTGTTTATATCGAGAAAAGTTCCATTTTTATCGAGAATGTAAACCGCTTCGGAGATTTGATTTATAATGCCTCGGTACGTCGTTTCTGATTGGTGTAACTCATGTTCTATTTTTTTTTGGTCGTCAATATTATGTGCTATGCCTAAAATTGTTATTTCATTGCCGTTTTTTATAACTGATCCTCGCGATGACTGCCATTTGAAACTTCCATCGATATGTTTAGCTCTATATTCTAAACTTTGGATGGCTATTCCTTTATCTATTATTTTTGAAATGTATTTATATCCCAATTCTATATCGTCGGGATGTACAAAATCGATGAATTGTTTACCTATAACATCGTTGGGTTGATATCCCAGGACCACTTGTAGATTTGGTGAAACATAGGTAAAAAATCCATCCTTGTTTAGGGTGAAAAATATATCGACCGAGTTTTCAACATAGCTTCTAAAACGCTGTTCGCTCTCTTTTAATGCCAGTTCTGTTTTTCTTGTTTCTGTTATATCTTGTATAACACCTATTAATCCTTCAATGTCTCCGTTTTTGTTGGTAATAACATTTTTATGAAATAGTACGGTTTTAATTTCGCCGGTTGAAGTTTGTGTTATCCATTCGTATGTTTGAGGCTTTTTTGTTTCAAAAAGTTCCTCATCCTTTTCTTTGTATTTGGTTGCAATTTCATTATCGACTAGGCTAAACGCAGTTTTCCCAACAACTGCGCTTCTTGATTGGCCTAAAAGTTTAAGAAATGCCTTGTTACATCCAGTGTATTTTCCACTTTTGTCCTTATAAAAAACAGGGTTTGGGATGGACTCAATAAGTGATTCGGAAAAAGATTTTTTTAGTTTCGATTTAATGGGTTCAAAAACCCAAAGCAACCTTGTGTTTGTCTCTTCAAGCACTCCAATATTGACTGTAATTGTTGCGTTTGATACAGCAATAATACCATCAATTGAATTTATATTCTGTTTTGTTTGGATTGCTTTTGCCAGTATTCCGGCATTTATGCTGTGACTAAAGAGTGTGTTTATAGGGGTGTTATTGGGAATTTCTCTTGATTCAAACAATAGAATATCGGCCAATTTATTTGATGCAAGACATTGTCCCTCAATGGTTGAAAGCAGTGTTGGCTTTGGAATGGCATTAACTATTGCTTGGTAATTGTTCATTGATTCTATTCTAACTTTATTTCTTTACATGGGATATTGTGTTTTTTTAATATGTAGGTGAGTTGGTTGACGGAAAATGGTTTAGCCATATAGTCGTCGCAACCATTCTCACGAGCATTGTTTTCATCGCCAATCATTGCAAATGCAGTAATGGCTACTATGGGAACTGAACCATCTATTTGTTTAATAATTTTCGTGGCCTCGTATCCATCAAGGATCGGCATTTTAACATCCATTAATATACAGTTTGCATTGGGGTGCTCTTTGTAGTAATCGACCGCTTCTTGTCCGTTCGAAACCGCCACTACCGGTGTCTCTGTAATGCCATTTAAAATACGTTGCAATAGCAACAAACTTGTGTCGTCGTCGTCAGCAATTAATATATAAGAATTGTTTTTATGGACGGGATGGGTTTTTAATGGACTTTTAAGGTTAATTTCATTGCTAATGTGTGGATGTTTAAAAATAATGCTGAATTTAGATCCCTGATTATGGGTCGACTCAACTTCGATGGTACAGTTAATAAGTTTGGCGAAATTTTTTGATATTGATAGTCCAAGTCCACTGCCATCGATATTGTTTGTGGTGTTTTCAAGTTTAGTGAAGTGATTGAATAGGTTGTTCTGTTGATCAAGTGGAATTCCAATTCCTGTATCTTCGATAAAAAGCTTAATGGTTGTATCGGCTTGTGTAAAACCAATGGTAATGCGACCGTTTTTAGTGTATTTTAGAGCATTGTCGAGGAGTTGGTTTGTTATTTTGCGCAATATTTCAATGTCTGTTTTCACGATTATATCTTCGGAATCGTCGGGGAGGTACATCGAAAATGTGATGTTTTGCTTTGCTATTTTAGTATAGAATAGTTCGTAGGTGTCGAAAATTATGCTGCTTAATAAAACATCGGTAAAGGTGGGCGTTACACTTTTCGTTAATAGGAGCGACGCATCCATGTAATTTGTAATGGTGTTTAAGAGTCGATCGCTGCTGGTTTGTAATATTTCAAAATACTCCTCTTTATTGTGTTGCGAAATATTGGGCTTTATAACTAAATTGGCAAATCCTATGATTCCATTTAATGGAGTCCTAATTTCATGTGAAATGTTGTTTAGGAAAATTGTTTTCATTTTGTCGCTCGCTTCGGCTTTCTCCTTGGCCAAAAGTAACGTTCTTTCAGCCTCTTTTCTAGCTGTAATATCTTCATAGAGCGCCAATACGGAGATCCTATTTCCTTTAAGTATAATCGGTTTCCCAATAACTAACACTTCAATTAATTTGCCATATTTGGTTTTTCTGACTGTTTCTTTGTAAATTGTTTTTCCTCTCGCAACATCTTTCAATAATGAATTTCGCTCTTCGGTTAACTCTTTTGGTATTATGAGTTTGTTTATTTTTATTCCAAGAATGTCTTCTTTTGAATAGCCAAATAATTTATCAAAATGCAGGTTGCAATCAACAAGTTGATCATCATTGTTAAAAACAGCAATAGCCAAAGGAGTACTGTTGAATAGACTTTCGAAATAGGCCCTTTCTGTCTCTAGTTTTTGCTGTATATCGCTCTGAAATGTTTGATCCAAGTCTATAAAATAGAGTTCTGTTTCGCCCAATTTGTTTTCAAATACTCTACAATAACTGTAAACATTGGCAATGGAATTGTCCTTGCGCTGAAGTTGTATTGTTCTTGGATATGGGTTTGCTTTATTTTGAAGTATTTTGTCTATTTCATTTGAAATCGATAAGCGCAAGTGCCTCGGAATAATGAAATCGATTATATTTTTATCGAGTACTTCTTCTTTTTTATATCCAAAAAGGGTTTCGCTTCCTTTGTTCCAGTATATAACGTTGCCTTGCATATTATACCCTTGAACGGCAATATGGTCGATGTTTTCTAAGAGTGTTTTGAAGATTGCAGGGTGTGTAATGCTTGTCTGGGATTCTTTTGGATGTTCATTAAGCTGTTCGTTATATTGAAGGATCGACTTGCTGATCTCTTCAAGAGCCCTCGGAGAGAATACGTTATAGATCCCCTTTTTTACGCATCGCACAATGGGTTGTATCTCTGTGGTACTCGACAATATGATACAAGAGTTCTTTTTGTAGTCCAATTCAATTGATTCGCAAAACTCATCGAGGTTCTTTTCAGACTCGTGGTGAACCACAATTAGATTATTCTTAGAAGGTTCAATTTTACCGTTTAACGTTGACAGCGATTTGAAGTGTTTTATTTCAAAATTAATGTCCGTGCTCCGCAGTTCAGATTCTACTATTAGATATAATTCGTAACTTGTTGTTAAAAAAAGTATGTTTAATTGTTTAGTCATCGTCTTGGTTGAATTGTATTCTGCTTTAACAGAGTCAAAATTAGTAAATATTTTTCAGTTGAAACAATTTATCTAAGGGGATAGTTCTTATTTTATACTGATTTCTACTATTCTAAGTGAAATAATATTTTAATGGTTAAAACTAGTCTCCGACCAAATATGATTGCTGAAAGTAGTACTAATGTTATATCGAATTTAATTCGCGGGTTTATTTCTTGATTGTTCCTTGAAGGTGCTCTGTTTTAGTTGTTATTATAATGTTTTGGTGTTTTACTTTGCATAAAGCTTGAATGAGTGGATTGCATTTCTTTTTTTTAAACAAAATAATTCCGTAAGTGTTATTTTGTTTCGTAAACTAAGTATAAATTAAATTGTCCCATAGCAAAGTTCTCTTTGTCAATATTTGCTTCTATAATTAACATCAAGGGTATTTAGAGTTATATTTATATTTAGTTTTTGTCTTGTTTATGCACATATTTTACTATTTTTGGCTATAAATAAAATCGATATATGCAAGGTGTTATTAGTTATGATGCTCCAGCCAATGTTTCGCTGGTAAAAAATTTCGGGAGTTATCGGAATAAAACAAGTGGAAATCCTTCATTTAGTATGACTCTCAATAAGAGTCGTTCACAAACTACGGTTCACTATAATTATGATGCTTCGAATAAAACTGAATTTAGTATTACCATTAATGGAGCAGAATCAGACTATTTGCGTCAACGCATAGGAGTTTGGTTGAAACGCGTTTCCCCTATTTTTCCGTGGATAAGCAATACTAAGTTTGAAATTTCTGTAATTATTGATCAGGATTTAGTTCCCTTTGTAGGAATATACACGGTTATGACATCTATGTCCAGTTGTTTGGCAGGAATTGCTCATCGATTAGGAAAGTCAGACTCCAAAACCCAATTTCAAACCATTAGTAGCATAGCATTGCTTGATTCTGAAAATGCAGCTCGCTCCGTTTATGGCGGATTTGTAGGATTTGGGAAAAGTCCATCCATTGCCTGGTCGTCCGATAAATATGCTACACAATATCAAAGAGATGCAATAATTTATAATAAATTGAACGATTCGATTCTTGTTTTCGAAAGTCCGGAGGCTGAATTTAAAAAACCAAACCCCGACGATCTATTAAATCATCCCTATTTGGAAGCCCGAGTTAAACATGCACAGTTGAATATTAATAAATTCCTACGCGCTTTGGATGAAGGAATCTGGGATTTATTTGAAAAAATTATTGAAAATGAAGCCTTGACTTTGTTAGCTCTATTGCTCTCGTCAGAGAATAGTTCGTTTTTTCCAAACAGAAAAATAATAGATTGGGCACATTATCTTCGCGAGGAGCGCGATAAATCATCTAGTCCCATAACATTTACATTCGATCGAGAGTTGCGTTTACATATTCTCTATCCTCCGATTGCTGAAAAAACGGTGATGAAAATGGTGGAAAACTCGCCGTTGCAAGTATCAAATATTCTGCACGATAGCATTGGTGGAGGAGTACAACTCCTTAGTGATGAGCTTGTAAAGTAAATTCATAAACCCTTGCGTAATCTTTGAAACGAATGTACTTTGATTTAAATCTTATCCTGCTAATAATCACTTTTTGGTGGCTATTTGCAGGATTTTTTGTAGCATTGTTTTATTTATGTGTAATAAAATACTCTACTGTTTGCGAAAACATCACTACTTTTGCAATAGTGAGCTGATTGAAGTAATAAAGATCGCATATTTTTATTAATCTGATTTATCAAAGAACACTAAAACAATCAATTTTAAACCTACAATGAATATAGAACTTCTGAAAAGCCTTTTGAATCGTGATGTTGTTGATTTAAAGGAGATTGCGTCAAATATTGAGCCCGGATATGTGTTGAGTAAAATGGAGGTGCAGATAATACAGTCGCGCATAAATAACCTATCCAATTCAATTGACGAGCTTTTTTTAGCCTTTGAAATGGGAAAGGGTTCTGAAAAAGAGTCTGTTGTTGTGCCAGAGATAACGGTTGAAAAGGTGAAAAGCGTGGTTAAACCAGAACACGAAGAATCGGAGATCATTGTTCCAGCATCAAATCCAAAACCGCAGCAAAAACAACATGAAAAAACCGAAGCCCCTTCGATTGTTGAAAAGCCGACAGTTCAAGAGATTGTTCATAAAAAGGAAACCCCTAAATTGGATAAGCCAAAGAACGTTGTAGATAAGGAAATTGCCATTGAATCAACAGACCCAGAAGCGCATATTAATGAACCCACAAGATCAATAAGTGCCGAGAGTACCAAAAAGAAAACCTTGGCCGATAATTTCAGCGACTCGGCGGTTTCCCTAAATGAACTTGTTGGACAAGCCGGAATTAATTCTGATAGAGCTTCCATGTTGAGTCGAAAACCCATCCTCGATATTCATAAAGCAATTAATTTGAATGAGCGAATTGCTTTTATTCGTGACCTCTTTAGTGGTGATGCAAAAAGATACACAAGCACTATTGATCAATTGAATGCTTTTGATGATTTTTCGCAAGCCATCGATTATATTAATCAGGAATTTAATTGGGATCAATCAACGGATAATTTTAAGATATTTATCGAAATTATATATCGTCGATACATAAATTAACAGCATGTTATATATTGTACCAACTCCGGTCGGAAATCTTGAAGATATTACCCTACGGGCCATTCAAGTTCTTAAAAATGCCGATGCTATTATAGCCGAGGATACTCGGAAAAGTGGGATTTTATTGCGGCATTTTGAGATTTCAAAACCGTTAGTCTCCTTTCATAAATTTAATGAACATCAAATAGTTTCGCGATTGGTTGATCGAATGCAACAAGGGGACACGCTGGCGTTAGTTTCCGATGCTGGAACTCCTGGAATTAGCGATCCTGGATTTTTGTTGGTCCGCGCAGCCATTGCTGCCGACATTGAGGTAATTACACTTCCTGGTGCCACAGCCATGATTCCGGCTGTTGTTAACAGTGGCTTGCCGTGTGATAAGTTTATATTTGAAGGGTTTATGCCGCAGAAAAAAGGCCGGCACAAACTAATGGAATCGTTAAAAACGGAGTCTCGGACAATGATTTTTTATGAATCTCCGCATCGACTGCTAAAAACGCTGGAACTATTTAAGGAGACCTTTGGCGAGGATCGTAAAGCAGCCGTATGTCGTGAAATTAGTAAAATACATGAGCAAACACATCGAGGAACTATGGTGGAATTAATCGCTTATTTTACAGAAACAGACCCTCGTGGCGAGATTGTTTTGGTGGTAAATGGTGCTGATTAGAAAATATATAGTTGTTCTTGCCTTGTTTCTGTCTTTGTTGTCAAGCAAAGCAGTTCAGGCTCAATGGCCACAGCAGTTCAAGTTTCATGAACGTGAAGGGTTGGTCTGTGGTAAAATATTTCAATTACTCAGCGATAGTCGACATTATATTTGGATTGCCTCTGAGCACGGTTTGTTTCGATACGACGGATTTCAATTTCAGAAATTCTCCACCAACGATGGACTACCTAGTAATACAATTGTCGATGTTTTGGAAAGGGATGGAGAAATTGTTGCTGTTAGCAAAATGGGGACAATTGCCATTTTTAATGGACAAGAGTTTACTCCCCATCCATTAAATAAGTTCATGGGAAATTTATCGCAGGGAAATTACCCGATTTCAAAATCACTAGCGTTTACAGACCACATAATTTCTCTTTCGTTTTATGATCTGGGAACCTATGTTGTTGATAGTACAGGTGTAATTTATGAAACGTCAAAAGATCAGAGTTTTCCTGATTTGATGGGATTCCTTTATAACTCTACCCTTGCCGAGGATTTAGTTGGCGATATTGAACAGTATTTAAAGAAACATCATAAGCAAATAATAAATAATCCGTGGTTTATTCCCGGAAACATCACTTTAAATCAAGAGAGCAACCAACATTTTTTAAATTACGGCTCATTTTCATTACAGTTTAATAACGGAGAGTTAAAGCACGCTTTTTCCCAAAATCCAATTTCTAGTGTGGGAATGGTTAACGACGAAAATTATGTGGCGTTTGAACAAGGGGGTATTGTTTTTGAAACCAAGGAGGGCGAAGCTACCATTTTGCCAAGCCTAACTGTAACGCATTGTATTGTCGATCATGAAAATGGAATTTGGATTTCAACCAATAATAATGGGTTGTTTTATGTCCGTAATTTGTCGGTTCGTAATTTTAATTACTCCACCAATTTTCACTTTATGAATGTTGGCGATATGGCAATAACCCCTAAAGGAAATATGTTCATCGCACACAACACCATCTCGGTAGACCTAGTAACACGAGAGGGAATATTCCTTAATACAATTAATACACACCATCGAAAGAAAATTAATTCCCTAACATACAGTCCCAAAGATAAAGTCCTATTGGGAGTTAGTGACAAGAAATTGATCACAATCTCGTTTAAAGAGAATTCATATTCTGTGAAAAATCATCCAACGCATAAGGTTAATAATATTGTTACTTGTAAGGATACTGTTTTTGTCTCATCCATGGTGGGAGTCTATTATTATGATGAGTTTAAATCAAGATTGAACCCCTATTTTAGTAAAAAATCGGCTAATCAGGTTCGTTTGTTTTCAGCCGATAATCGGAAATGGATGGTTAGCGATCACGTATTGTATGAGATTGTTCATAAGAAACTAATTGCCTTTCATCCGGATATCATCGATTCATCGGAAATCGTAGATTTATTCTCCGTGGGAGGTCAGATCATTGTTGCAGCCCGTGATAAAGGACTCATTGTGTGTCGTAACGATGTGGTTCATGTGGTTAAATCGGCCGGTCTTTTCAATCTTACGAAAGTTTTAATGGCAACAAAGAGTAATCAATACCTGTTTCTAGCAACGTTGGATGGTGTTATAGCGATTCCCATTGAGAACAATGAATGCAACTATGACAAAAGCCTGATGTTGAATAGATCTTTTGGAATTTCGTCCCATGAGTTTGAACGTATTGAGTGCACTGAAACTCATTTGTATATTCAAACCCGAATGGGAGTCGATCTCTTGACTATTGCCGAAATTAAAAAAATACCAACCATTACCATCCCTAAACCATCCATCGAGGTTAATGGGAAACCGGTAAAGTATAATTCTACAATCCATTTGAACGACGAAAACAATAGCATCGATTTCTTTTATTCACCTTTGTTTTATAAATATCTCGATCAGATGAAATACTCCTTTTTTATCGAGAATTATTACGACAAGCCCATTGTTACCAATAGTCCACAATTGTCCATAAAAGGATTGCCTTTTGGTAAATACAAACTACATGTGAAAGTGTGCGATTATAAAGGACATTGGGTCGAAGGAGATGAAATAGAGATCATTCGGATGCCACCCATCTATAAACACAGTTTGTTTATTGTGGTTTTAGTGCTGTTGGTTTTACTGCCAATATTTTTAGTAATTCTTCTGAATGTGCGTTTAGCACGTCGTAGAGCAGAACTAAATTCGGAAAAAAAAGAGCAGGTAAATCGGATTATATCCCAACAAATTAATCCCCATTTTACGTTCAATTCGCTCAATGCCATTCATCATTTTGTGTTAACCAATAATCGCGAGGATTCCAGTAAATATCTTATTAAATTTTCCTCCTTAATGCGTAGCGTTTTTGAATATTCCGAAGAGGAAACAATATCTTTGGAGAAAGAATTGGAGGTGCTTGGGTTTTATGTGGAACTTGAACAACTTAGGTTTCAGGGGAGGTTTACTTTTCATGTTGATGTAGAGCCGAATATCTCCTTAATTGGTACAAAAATAACCCCTTTTCTACTTCAACCGTTTGTTGAAAATGCAATTCGTCATGGAGTAGTAAAGTCCGGTGTTCCTGGAAAAATTGTGGTGAGTTTTAAAATGAAAAACGATTATTTGTATATATCAATTGAAGATAATGGAATTGGGCGTGTTGCCGCACAAAAATTAAAGGGGAATGCGTCTAATCAGCGAAAAAGGATGGGGTTTTCTATTATAGACCAAAGGATTAAGCGAATAAACATGCTTACAAAAGAGAAGACAACTCTTAAAATTGTTGATTTATACGAAGATGGTGAAGCAAAGGGCACGAAAGTTATACTTCTTATGCCCTATGTAACCAAAAATTAGTAAATTACAACGTTCTTTGTAATTAATAAAATCGGAAATATCTATGGAAACTCAATTGACCTGTGCTATTGTTGACGATGAAATACTTGCAGTAGAAACCATCAAGATATTGTTAAGTGAATATTGTCTGAATTCGAAATTGATATGGACTGCTTGTTCCTACGACGAAGCGTGGAAATCTCTTGATAATCAAAGTCCCGATATTCTTTTTTTAGATATTGAAATGCCTGGTAAATCGGGTTTTGATCTACTTAGAGATTACCCAGAACGTGATTTTGAAGTTATATTTATTACCGCCTATAATCAATATGCAATTCAGGCTTTTAAATATAGTGCCATCGATTATTTGCTAAAACCCATCGATGTGGATCAACTCAAAAGTGCCATTGAACGGGCTTCCGTTGCTAAAAGTCCCAATAGAGAGATCCGATATAAAGCATTGAAAGACAACCTAGAAGGGAATAAGCCAACCAAAATTGTTATAACCAGTAATGAAAATCACCTCTATCTGGATGTGGAAGATTTATTACTTTTGGATGGAGAAGGAAGTTATACAACTATTTTTTGTGTCGGCGGAACAAAGTATACCACGACAAAGAAAATTAGTGAAATTGTTGGATTATTAAACCCCAAACAGTTTTTTCGTTGCCATAAATCTCAAGTGGTAGCTTTAAAACATATACTTTCTTATAATAAGGTAGATAGTAGTATTATTCTTAAAGGGGGTCTTACAGCAATATTAGCACGTCGGAAAAGACAGGAGTTTATTGATATAATGCAGCGTTTATAATAACAATTTGCCTTCAGTTTAGCTTTACTCACCGCCTTCATTCAATGAGGTGTCCTGCTTGTCGATTTTGGGTTCATTTTTGGATTTGTCTTTGGCAAAAAACTCTGCTATTTCGTCAAGCTCTAGTTTTTTTACATTGGTAAGCAGAAAGTTCTCTTCAATAAAATTGCCATACGTATTACACTCTTTAATTATTTTTTTCACAATGTCGCCTATATTTGTTTCAAGAGGTAGGAGACACAAAACTTGAGCGTATTGATGGTCGAATTTGATCTCTTCGATTTCGCCACTATTTTGATTAAACTGAAACTCAAGTTCTTTTTCTAAGAGTTCTATTTGGCTCTCTGTAAAGGACTTATTCTCTTTCCCAATTATAACTAAGAAAAATCGGAGTGCCGAGCCTTTCCCTCCCAATCCGGTGCTTATATACAAAAGTTTTGTTTCAAGTAACGAGGATTCTAAAAGCATCTTGCTCTCTTGAATGGCCAGGGTTGTCCAATCTTTTAATTCTTGCGGGGCAAGGGTCTTAAATTGCTCTAAAGCTCTGAAATACTCCGGTTTTTCAATGGAAGCAATTGTACATAAGAGTTTCTTTTTATCGCTTGTTTCTATTTCGGGGTCATAGAGTTTGTTTATTTCAAGCAAGTAATCGCGCTTGCTGTCCAGATCTTTTTTTATATTCGTAGCCATCCGATAATAGGCCATTTGTAGTGTAATGTCAACGGACTCTTGGAGTATATTTATTTTGTGATTTCCCTCTGCTTGTAGTTCGCGTAGTTTATCGTATAAATTTTGGTCTTCCATATAAAGGATTAGGTATAATAAGTTTGTATAGGAATATAATTTAAACAAAAACCATGCATATATAAATCAGGTTTTTTTAGGTGTCATAATGGCACAGTTTGTTTTGGTTTATGCCGCTTTTACTATTTGTGACCGTTTGATAAATTCTTAGCTTGACTAATTTCCATAAACGATGCCCCATTTGTTGGTCCAAAACTTCCGCCCACAATGGCCACTAAATCTTCTGATTTTATATTTTTATCCGTAATTAATTTTGATATTGCTTGTGAAAGAAAACTATCACGCGATTTGGTGTGTTCCATGTGAAAAGCCATAACTCCATATGTTAAACCAAGTTGACGCATTACAGTTTCGTTGTAACACATGGCAAAAATGGGTGTTTTTGGACGATACGCTGCAAGGTATCTTCCCGTTCGTCCCGTAAGGGTGTCCACTATAATAGCGGTAAGGGGGAGAGTTATTGATGCATTAACCGCTGCTTGCGCCAAGGTTGCTGTGAGTTCGTTTTTTACTCTTTGGATTGTCATTCCAATGTTTGTGTCGAGGATGCTTTCTACTTCGTAGGCAATTTCTGTCATTGTTCGTACCGACTCAGCAGGATACAATCCCGATGCGGTTTCGCCACTGAGCATAATTGCATCGGCGCGTTGATAAATGGCGCCAGCAACGTCGCTCACTTCGGCACGCGTTGGACGAGGGTGCTCAATCATGGTGTGTAGCATTTGCGTGGCAATAATCACCGGTTTTTTGCTTTCCACACATTTTGTAATTAACGCTCGTTGAACTACCGGAATTCTTTCAGCAGGAATCTCAATTCCTAGGTCGCCCCTAGCTACCATTACTCCATACACAACATCTAGGATTTCATCAATATTGTCAATTCCTTGTCGGTTCTCAATTTTTGCAATCACTTTTATGGGACTATCTGCTTTTTTTAAAATGTTCTTTATGTCAATAACATCCTGCTTTGTTCGAACAAACGAGTGTGCAATGAAATCTATGTTTTTGTTGATGGCAAACTGAATGAATTCTAAATCTTTATTGCTAAGGGTTGGTAGATCGATCTCAACGTTTGGAATATTTACTCCTTTTCGAAGTTTAACTACTCCGTTGTTGGTGGCAACACAATCAAGATACTTTGTTTTGTTTTCGACCACTTGAAATTCAATCTCTCCGTCGTCAATCAATAATAGGTCGCCTTTTTTAACTACATCGGTTATGTTACGGTAGGAGACAAAGATTTTCCCATCCTCGGTTTCTCCTTTCGGATCCCCATAAAACAAAACCTTGTCTCCAGTCTTTACGGTTATCTCTTTGCCATTTCCCGAAGTCCTAATTTCCGGCCCTTTTGTGTCAATCAGAATCGCAATCCTATTTGAAACCTTTCTAACATTAGTGATAATCTTCTCCGCTTTTTCTAAATCTAAGTGAGCGGTATTTAATCGAACGACATTCATTCCATTGTCGAAGAGGGTTTTTAGAAAATCAACTTCGCATCGTTTGTCGGAAATAGTGGCAATTATTTTAGTTTTCTTTAACATGGGATTTATGATTTTCAGAATGTAAATAATAGCAAATATACCTTTTTTAGGTCGATTTTCATTACTTAAAGAGTAAACCTAAAAAAATATAATTCTTAAAATGGTTTTTATGGTCTAGTTAGATGTGAAATTGAAATCAGTGCATTCTCTGATTTATTGAAATTTATGACATGGGAGGGGAGAGAATTAGGAAAAAAATGAGGACATTTGTGGCTAATGTAAAGTTTTACAGCGTCCTTTTTTGAATTAATGGTCATGAAATAACCACAATAGTTATGGATAGAATTGCAGTTTTTCCAGGATCCTTTGATCCTATTACCCTTGGACATGAGTCGGTTATACTTCGTTCGTTGGATTTGTTTGATCGAGTTTACATTGCCATAGGGCACAATTCCGACAAACACGGTTTCTTCTCCATCGAAGATCGAATAACCTGGATAAAGAAAACATTCCATGGTTACGATAAAATCGAAGTGGCAACGTATAGCGGATTAACCGTTCAGTTTTGTAAAGAAGTAAATGCGCAATTTATTTTGAGAGGCATTCGAACGAGTGCCGATTTTGAATTTGAAAGAGGAATTGCTCAAATGAATAAGAAAATGAATCCCGATCTTGACACTGTTTTTCTATTGTCCACCCCTGAATTAACCCCCATAAATTCAACAATTATTCGAGATATTTATCGGAATGGCGGTGATATATCCCACTTTGTGCCTAATGCTATAGTTTCATTGTTGGAGCAAAAACTGTAAGTAGATATTAAAACCTCTTTTTTTTCGTTATACCCAAACCATTAGTTTTAAATCTGTTTTTTCACGTGATTTTTAAATTTGATTTTATCCAATCAGTGTTCTTTGTAAAAGGAATTGTTTCAAAGGGGGCTTGTTTATTGTTTTGGCTCACTGTTGTACCAATGTCTGTTGCGTTTGCTCAAGACTCCACCGCTACCGTGCACGGATGCGATAAAAGTTTTGCAAATAAAGCCATAGCCTTTGTTGTTGAACTTGATCCCATTACTGAAATGCTAACCACGCTACATACTGTAAAGGTGGATAGTACAGGGTGTTTTGAAGTTAAACTGCCTCTGGAGGAGACCATGCCTGTTTTGATAAGTTTTGGTAAATATTCGGGAGTTTTATATATTGAGCCTGGAAGGAATTATGATTTGTTCCTGCCTATATATGAGGACAAAACGGTAGTCGATAGCTTGAATCCGTACTTTGAACCGATTCAATTTTTTTTCAAAACAAAGAGTCCCATTGTTCCCGAACTTACCGATGCCATTGCAAATTTCGACGGAATTTTCAACCACTTTGTAAGTCAAAAGTTTTCGCTCATTAATAAATATAAATATTATACTAAGGTTGATACGTTGGCTCCATTTATTGACTCGTTGTTTGCTGATGTCAATAACCCCTATTTTACATGCTATAAAAGCTATAGCATGGCTTATTTGTTGGCCTTAACTGCATTGGAAAATAAACAGAGTATTATTAAGGACTATTTTCTAAATCGACCTATTTTGTATCAAAACCCAGCATATACAGTCTTGTTTAATCAAATTTTCAAAGATTATATTCCTTATTTTGCCGACATCCATTATGGAAAAAGGATTGTTGCCGATATTGCACGAGCGAAAAGTTATACTTTTGCCATGGAAACATTGTCTAATAATCCCGTTTTGCGAAATGATACGTTGCGCGAATTGGTTTTAATTAAGGGGATTTACGATGCCATAATGGGCGAACAACTTCCATATTCAAGCTGTATGCAGACACTTGATTCAGTTAAAATATTGACAAAGATTCCTAAACATAAAGAGATTGTTGAAAACATTGTTCGGAAAACACGATTTTTGTCGGAAGGCACTAAAGCTCCTGATTTTGAATTGGTAAACGCCGTTGGAGATGTGGTGCAATTGAAAGATTTACAGGGGAAAATGGTTTATCTCTCTTTTATTAACATTAACAGTTATACTGCGCCGCAAGAGTTGATGACGCTAAATATGCTGAGCAAAAAGTACAAAGAACAGTTGCGAGTGGTAACAATAGCTATTGGTAGTGGATCAATGCCGAAAATTAAACAATTCTTCCTAGAGCAAAAATATGAATGGCAATTGCTCGATGGAACGAATGATACTGGTTTAGCTAAGAAATACAATGCACATATTTCGCCCACCTGTTATTTAATTTCGCCGGAGCAGAAATTATTGCAGTCGCCAGCACCGGGTCCAAACGACTATTTTGAATATTATTTGATTAAAGTATTGCGTGCCAACCGTATTCGTGAGCTTCGTAAAACCAATTAACTATAGTATCCTTTCAAGAAACGCAGCAATGGAACGGTAGGTGTTTTCTATAAGTTTGGGATGTTCCGTTTCTTTAATCCAAAAAGCATTCGTAATCCCTTCGGATTCTTGTGGTGTTAACTTCTTTTTTTTGACCGACATACGATACCAATATGTCCGTTTTAAAACTATTTGAAAATTCAGAGTGTAAACATGGTATGTTGAGCCACAATACGATTCTATTGTAAGGTCTTTAATGCCACACTCTTCCTCAACTTCACGTATGGCCGCTTCTTTTGGGTTTTCCCCCATTTCAATTTTCCCTTTCGGAAGATCCCATTTGTTGAGTCTTTCAATCACCATAAGTTCGCCCAATTCATTATACACAATGCCACCAGCGGCATCAATTGGGGTGAAATTTTCTTGAAATTCTTTCCATGTTTGTTCTATGTCTGGCGTTGTGAGGGTCAGTACGGTTCCCGCCACAGAATTTAGTGCTACATTAATGAGAGTGCACCATTCAAAGGGCGACTCAAACAAATAAAAATCACTACTTTTATCCCGATTTTCAGATACCTGTTTGGTAAAGCGAATCGAATTATCTCCAAAAAAAACGATATACTCATGCATGATTCTACAATTTTTGATCAACAATTGGCAGGAAAACTGTTGCAAATAAATGCAATAAAACTGAATGCTACAAACTATTTTACGTGGGCTTCGGGAATAAAGAGTCCTATTTATTGCGACAATCGTCAAACCTTAGCATTCCCAGAAGTTAGAAAGTTGATTTGTGAAGGGTTTTGTTCTGTAATTTCCAAATTATATCCAAACGTGGATTACGTTGCCGGCGTTGCCACAGGTGCTATAGCACACGGAATGCTTGTGGCCGATCAATTGGAACTTCCTTATATTTATGTTCGCCCAAAACCGAAGGATCATGGAATGTCGAATCAAATCGAGGGAGTGATCGATCCGGGAAAAAGTGTCGTTGTAATTGAAGATTTGATTTCAACCGGAGGAAGTAGTTTAAAAGCCGTTGAAGCATTGCGGAAAGCAGGATATAATGTTTTAGGATTGGTTGCCATTTTTTCCTACGGTTTTCGGGTTGCACAAGAGGCTTTTGAAGATGCAGAATGTAGTTATACAACCTTAACTAATTATGAAACACTTATTAAAGAGGGTTTAAATCAGGATTATATAAAATCAAATCAAGTAGCAGAATTATCCGCATGGCGTTCTTCTATCAATCAAGAATCAAAAAAATAGAATGTATGTTTAACAGTGAATTAAAAATAGTGAGCCGGGTTGCAAAATTGCACACCGCATCCGCACCCATTTATCGTATGATTTCCGATTTCAGCTTTATGGGAACCATTACGCCGCCCGATGATAAAGTGAAAATACTAAGCTGTGACAGCGATAGTTGTCGAATATCAGTTCAAGGAGGAGGCGAATTTGGGATGAAAATCTTGGAACGTAAGGAAAATGAACTGGTTAAAATTGGGAACGACGAAGGAGCACCTTTTACATTTAGTCTTTGGATACAGTTGAAAGAGGCCGAGGCTTACGATACTCGATTGCGTATTACATTGCATGCAAATATGAATTCGATAATGAAAATGGTGGCTCAAAAACCATTAACTAGTTTTGTGGAATCGTTGGTGGATAAACTAGAACAACGTTTTAATGCATCCAATACCACTTATGACACAAACTATGAGGCGTAATTCATAGGAAAAAGTATTCGAAAATAAACCCTATGCAATAAAAAAGCCGCTCCAAAATGGAGCGGCTTTTTTATTGTTGGGAATCTATCTCCTTCGGAAAAGATACCTAAGTTCTACGTTTGCGCCTTGTGCTATTGATAAGGTCCTGAAAATATGCATTTTCTCCCAATTGGTATATACCACGGTGAAGTTTTGCACATATCCATCGGAGCCATTGAGCAAGAGTTCGGTACCTGTTGCTATCCATGTTCCTGCTGACGCTCTTCCGTCAACATTTACAAATAGAAAGCTTCCGTTGGAGTCGAGATGCAATACCGCATCAATACTAAAAACTCCGGGAATATTTACCTGTCCATCGGCGATTACGTTTTCTACAACCCACTCACCTGTAATTACTTGAGAAGTAGCAGGGTCTTCGGGTTTTGTACAAGCATTCATTATGAATGCTAGTACTAAACCAATGATTATAATTTTAATCTTGTTCATAACAGTTCAGTTTTTTAGTGTTTAATGAATCGTTTAATTTCAGTCCGTTCTTGACTAACGATTTGAAGTAAGTAAACTCCAGTTTGTAGATTGCTTACATTGAACGTGTGTTCGTAATCGTCAGTGTCAACATCCAAAGGATACTCGTTTAAGATCTCTCCAGAGAATCCAATAACTCTCACGGTAACGTCTCCTTCCAGATTTGAAATGGTTAACGTAAGTTTGTCATGAACAGGGTTTGGATAGAAATTGAATGATAATTGTCTATCCCCAGATGAAGGTATTGTAATGTTTTTCTCCGTACTATATTCTACAGTACATTCATCGATGGTTTCTACTATAACGGTGTATTGAGCGTCGTCGTATATTGATAGGCTTCGGCTTTGTCCACCATTTAGAATTGTCAACCCCTCTCGATACCATTGATAACTAATTGCCTTATTCGAAGGAATTGAGGCCGTCAATGTATTTCCAGTAACAATAATCGATAGGTCATAAACATTGATGTCGAATGGTATTGAAGTGATTTCACATGTATTTACATCCAAACGCTGTGCTACAATTTGTAATCTTCGATCTTTGTTGAACTCTGGGGTGATTAATATTAAATTGTTTGTTCCCATTTTTGGTTGTCCTAAAGAGTCACCAGTTTCAGCATCTATTAAACGGTAGCTAACATTCGTTTCTGCGTTGTCGACCATAATTGCGGCAACACCGGGTTCACATAACACTGGATCAAGAATAGTGTACAATGGTAGATTTGGTTTTGCATGAACAGTAGCAGTTATTGCGGTAGACCAATCGCTTTCACACTCTTGGACCGTTAAAACTTTAACTCGGTATTCCCCTGACAAAACAATGTTTATTTCATTGCTTGTGGATAGAACATTATTCATTTCAATACCATTTAGATACCAAATGTAACTTTCGAATCCGGCAGGAGCGGTGAGTTTCAAATTACCTTCACCTTCGCAGAACTCAAGTGCTCCCGTTGATGTTAATATCGGACGTACAGGTTTTGCGCCAATCGTTAGATTGATTGATTTTGTAATTACATAACAATCATCCTCTTGAGCGTTGTTGTTGATATATTTAGCATGGTAAACACCTGATTCTGTTGGATGTATTGTAGCTTCAATGTACGATACTGAGCCAACAAACTGTTGGAAAACTACATTGTCTTTGTACCAAATTACACGCTCTCCGCCTGTTAAATTTAGCGGTTGATCGATGCTTGTTTTCGCGATGCTTAATTGCACTTCGTTGGCACAAGTAGAATAGGTTGCTCCTTGCTCAATTTCAGCATATGCTCCATCGATGTACGTTACAGCTTTCACCGGTTGGTCAATGGTTACGGTTAATAAGTTTGTGTTGACCATTTTTGTACATGAGCTGTTCTGATTGTTGGTGGCAAGAATTGAGAATATTTTTGTTCCTGCAATTGCTGCCGTATTAAAGGTTAGATTTGTTGTACCATCGCCTGATATGGCTGTTCCAAATGTATTACCAGTAGCTTCGTCCACTAAAATATAATTCACATCTTCTTGAACATTTGTGATTGTAACGTTGGCTATACCAGGACCTTCTGTACATAATGTGATGTAGGTGTTGCTAAATGCCACATTGTTGAATTCAAAGATGTTGATATATACTGGATTTGATTTGCTACTTGAGCATCCTTGACTGAATGGGACATTCGATACTTCAACACGATAAGTTCCACTCTGTTCAGCTACAAATGTTGGGCTGTTTCCTCCAATGATATTAATAGCATTGGTGCCGTTTTTGTACCATCGGTAGTAATTGAATCCTGCTGTCGCTGTTAATGTAACGGTTTCGCCTTCGCATGCAGTTCCATCGCCTGAAACTGTTATTATTGGTTGTTCCGGTTTATCGTTAACAGTAATAGCAACGGTTGTTGAAGTGTATTCTCCACAATCGCCATCATTGTACATTGCGAAATAGGTGCCGTTGATGTTGAAATTGTTAAGTGTCAGAAATGTTCCCATAGGCATAGTTGCATCCTCGCGATACCAAGTTGCATTTCCTGAGGTGAATGTTCCATTTTTCCAATACCCCATACGGAATTGTAGGTCGGTAGATCCTTCACAAATTGTGAATTCTTGATTTTCGCTTACTGACTCAAATTCAGCACTTGTGTCCCAACGGTAATGCAAGGTGTAAATAGGTCGTACGTCGAACATTGCTCTACTGTTAGGAACTAATGTGTTACACTGTAAGGTGCCAGAGGCATCTTGGGCAGTTACAATTACCTCAACAGAGATTGCTTCTGTTATGGTTCCAATGTTTATTTCCAATTGGTTAACTCCATTGTAATATGGGAAAGTTGCATTGTCCATTAAATCCTCGTTGTTGGTGTCAATGATAACAGAATTGCCAATTAATCCCCCAGTATTGTAATTGCGTAGTTGGTATTTGAAGTGGTCTTGAACGTTTTTAATCACTACAACACGTTCTACGTCAACACATGTTACGTCATGAGATGCTTTAGGCTCAACTGTTGTGTTGCTGTTGATTTCGGGAACAATCTCGATATCAACTCCATAAACGCTCCAGTTTCCTGTTACATTTACGTGGTAATTGTTGTTCGCATCGTTTGTGTGATCGTTTGCATACAACCGGAA
>JAQVXQ010000118.1 GCA_028709085.1 Salinivirgaceae bacterium
GTTTACAAATGGGGATGATTCGCCACTTTCATCAAGAATGGTAATGCCTGCTCCAAAGGTTCCAAACCAATAGTTTTTATTGTTATCTTGCGAAATACTCATTACAGACTCATAACTGGGATTATCGTCTCTAAAATAATGAAAGAATTGATCTCCGCCATATTTTATGAGGCCTCCACCATCCGTTCCAATCCAAATATTTCCTAAGGGGTCGTGAACAAGAGCACGACAGAACACATTTTGGAGTCCATTTTTCGCATCAAGTATGAGCGTTTCTCTTCCATCCCATTTTACAACACCACTACCAAATGTCCCAAACCAAACCTCCGATCCGGATACTGGTACAATTGAGGTTACAAGGTTTTTCAAATCTTGATTCAACGTAGTAGCCCAAACCCAATTTCCCATGCTTTGGTATACCATTCCTTTATTTGTTGCTACCCAAATTACGCCATCGTGTGATTTAGCAATTTGTCCTATTTGCAACTCGTTGAAAAATGGCTCCTCAAAAACCGAGGTATCCTCGTAAATAAATAATCCCTTATTGGTTGCCAACAAAATATTTTCGTTGGGCAAAACCAAAAGTGCATTAACTGGAAATCCAACATTAACAACATGTTTAAAATTAAGGTCTTTGTCGAACTTAAACAGATCGCCCTTATTATTTGCAAACCAAATGGTTTGATCAACAGGGGCGTTTGAAAAACAGGTAACTGTGGTCTTACCATATATGGGTACGGTATCGAAATTTAATACGGTATCCCGATTTACAATTGAAAAAAAGTGATTTTGCAAACCACAAACTATGGAATTCTGAGCTGTAGCATGCAGAGAGATAATCCTTGAATAGGACAATCCTCGCTCAGAACATATGTTATTAAACGTTTCGCCATCGAAGTAGTCAACGCCTCCACCCTGTGTTCCAATCCAAAGGTAGCCATATTGATCCTGTGCCATGCACGTGATTTGAGATTGCGACAGACCTTTATCTAAGAAATATTGACTATAATTATAGTGTTGCCCTATTAATATAATGGGACAAAACAAAAGTATAATCACAAATCTACAAAATGCGTTCACTTTACAACAGATAAAACATTATAACAAAAGAAACCTATGCCTATAAAAAAAGCCCCTCATTTCGAAAGGCTTATATTGTTTATGACAAACAACGTTATAAATTGGCCTCACCGGGTACCGTCGCAATTTTCACTTTTAACAAGAAGAAATAATTTTCTTTGTCGTCAAGAGGTAAAAATTGATAGTCAAGTTTTCGTCCTGTTTTCCGAGCAATATCGATTAAGCCTAGCCCAGCACCTCCTTTTTCCGACAACGATCCTTCTTTGATCTGTTTCTTATACAAATCCTTGAGCCCTTCTTGGCTCAACGAATTGATTGTCTCAATAGACTGTCTTAGATCTTCGATCTTGCTTTTATGAATCTTATTTGCGGTAATGATGTTCCAAAACCCCTCCTTTTTTCCAACAATAAACAAACCATTGCCAATACGATCATTGAAATCGTAATCGTCGGAATGTTTTGTCATGTTCTGGAGGCACTCCACCATTACATGAAACACTTTACGTCGAACTGACTTGTCTTCATTTTGTTTATCCATGTTGTTTTCAGTCATCGAGGTGAACATTTTCATGATATCATGACTAAATACTCCCTCATAAACGAGTGAAAAACCATTCGACACCATTTCATCGTGCAGCGATAGAACTGTTTTAATGAAATTAATGTTTGCGCTCATATCTTCAAGTATTTTCATTGATTAAAAATCGGGTTCGTGTCCTTATCCTACTCTATAACAACATCTTAAAATCATTTCTTTTAATTTGACAAGAATATCATTACCAGCAAGAGACAATACAAAATCTATTAACTTATAGAATTCATGCTAAAAGTACAAAAATGATTTCAAAATAAGAGCATATCCTTCTTTTAATTTGTAAAATATTTATTTTACAATATGCCAAATAACTCCCAATTGTATATATTCGGCTGTGGCAAAGTGCGATTTCAACCCCACGGCCAAACTGAATTTATTTGTTATTTCAAATTCCAATGTCCACCTATTATAAATCATTTTGCCCAAAGAGTTGTATATATATACCCCCATCTGAATATCAAAAACTACTTTCCCAAAGAATACTGACCAATTTGCATGGACTCCCGGGGCAAACCGATCCATTATTTTCGGACTATTAATACTATCCCTTTCGAGGTCATCAAGTTCATAATCGCTTTTTTTCATTTGGTCTATACCCGTATCATACATTAAATCAATGCCCCCACCCCATGCATTGGAATACGAAATCTTCCGCCGTGCTGTAAAATGAATATTGCTTACAAAAGCTCGTTTTGAGCCAAAAGGTTTAACTTCTTTAACCCCCGATCCTACAAAAGAATACAATTCCCAATTTCGATTAAAAGGAATCTTGGGAGATTGCAACACCGTGCGAGGTTCCCCAATCATTCTTTTGGCCGACATACTCATAAACAGCGTGTTTAATCCTAAATTAGGACCCGAAGAATTACCATTTGAACAATGGTTAAGTCCAACATTTAATAGGAACGAGGTGTGCTTGGAAACATTGTATTCAAGTCCAGTGGAAATAAGTAAAAACGCATTCAAATGTGACCCTATAACCCCATTATTAGGATTTGTCTGACCATCAAACTTCTTAGTTACAAACGCAATACCAGTCCCCATTTCATAAGTCCAAGCAAACCGATTGCTTTTCACAATTGGAATATTTATAAACCCAAACAAAGTGTGTCCGTACCCAAAAATACGTGGACTACCAAAATCAAGTGCCATATACCCCAACCCCACGGACGGATATCGATAGACATGTTCCCACGCCTTTCTGCCATTAAATTTCCAGCCTACTCGGAATTCGGCTCCCCTTGCATAATCGTCGATTAGAAAACTCATTGACCGATGGTGCGCAAGTGTGAATCCACTATATCCGCCTGCCTGAAAAAATAACGTTGGAGACACACTGTCTATATGCGTTTCCTGTTCCGCTTTGGCATAGTATAGTACAAAAACTAAAAGTATGGTATATATTATATTCCGAAACATTTCGATTTCAATTTACTATAAAGAATGCCCCATTCCCCAGACAAACACCCTTAATATCAGCAATTTGGCCATATTGATAAATGTCGCCGTATCGATAAATACCCCATTTCAAAGACGTTTGCGCGCGTACATGACAGTCGCCAAGTGAATAATTATAACATTCAACTTGCTTAGCTTGCATATCAATGGCAGAAACCGTGGCTAGACCTCGATTTAGGATTCTCATTTTCACAGTTTCACCACGAATATCATATATTCCGCTTGCATCGTATACATTCATCTCCACATAGTTGGCCTTTAAAATAATGTCTCCAACTCCCATATCGCCATGAACGGAATAACGAAAAGTAGGCACCGTTAACGTATCGGAAAAATAGAGGCTTCCGGCAACCGTAAAATCAATATCTGCCAGTGTATTTGTGTGTAGAATAACTTTAATTTTTTTGTATCCACGAGCAGCCCGAAAGACAATGCTATTGTTGATACTGAGTTTTCCTGTTATACTATCATATTGGGTGGTAATGGTTTTAAGCTGATTTTCGCCTGCCTCCAAATATAACTTAGGAATGGAATCGGGAATTATGTATATATCAAAAACATCGTTAACAACAAAATCAAACACTCGTCCTATTGGGACTTCTTCAATGGTGTGCTCTCCTTCGCCCTTAAACATAAACTGACATGAATTAAAGAACAAGGCTATAAAAAGGACAATTATTAATTCTTTACAACTCATTATTGATCTTCATATTTATTAATTCTCTTTAGTTTAGAGAATGGATTGTTGGTTTTGTATTATATCTTTTTTCCAATTATATAGTTTTTATAACTAATATCAATCCCAAAATATTTGCGAAAAAAATCCTTAGTTCGCTCTTTTAAGGTCTTTTTATTAAAAGAGATATCATATTCAAATTTCCAGTTTTTGGATTCAATTCTTTTTTGCATCACCCTGGGATGGGTTTTCCGATAGAGTTCCAATTGACTTACGTTTGCCATATAATCGAACTCTGTGGCTTTGACGACATTATCGTTAATCCACTGATCGTTGTGCCACAGTTTGTGAAACGTCTCTTGCTTTTCTTGCATGGCTCGTGGATCTTTCACCCAGCCATAATGAAACATATAAGCATCAATTGGGGCTACAACTAGCTTTTGATTGTCGTCTTTTCGAAATCCCTGTGCATCGCGATACGAGTATATGGCTTTATTGTTTTTGATCACTCTAATTTCATTGCGATACCAGTTTAATGAACTTCCAACGTAATCGTATGAGCCGTAAAAGTGCTTATATTTCAGCAACAATCCATCGACTTTGGGATTGTCCTTATATTTCACCATTGCTGCTTTAATGGTATCGAGATATTTTTCGTGAACGACCTCGTCGCCTTGAATATAGAATGCCCAATCGGTGTCATTATCTATGGCGGCAAATGCTTTGTTAGTTTCATCGGCCAGCACTTTTCCTCCTTCGCGAAGGGAGTCGTCCCATATTGTTTCAATAATTCTAATCTTTGACGGATCTATATTTCGAATTAAATTTATAGTATCATCGTCAGAATTGCCTACCGAGACCACAAAATTATCGCAAATTGGCAAGATTGAAGTGATGGCTTCCACTATGGGATAATCTAATTTAATGGCATTTCTGATAAAGGAGAATCCGGTTACTTTCATCGATTTGTTTTTTTGAACTCACTACTATATTGAGAATTTAACAAGCGTAAAGTTTAATTAAGCAAAAATCTGCAAGTCATGCAATTTACGATACACTCCATTTATTGCAATAAGTTCGGTGTGCGATCCCGACTCAACTATCTCTCCATCGCGCATTACACAAATAATGTCAGCGTGTACAATTGTTGATAATCGGTGGGCAATAATTACCGAGGTTCTGTTCTCCATAACTCTGGTTATGGCTTCCTGAACAAGTCGTTCCGACTCTGTATCCAAGGCTGATGTGGCTTCGTCGAGAATTAGTATTGGGGGGTTTGCCAAAACTGCGCGTGCAATACTCAAGCGTTGTCGTTGTCCTCCACTAAGTTTACTTCCTCTATCGCCAATAATCGAGTCATATCCTTCAGGTGTTGCAAGTATAAATTCGTGGGCATTTGCAATTTTTGCTGCTTCGACCACTTGTTCCATGGTTGCTTCTTCGAAACCAAATGCGATATTATTGAATATGGTGTCGTTAAATAAAATTGGTTCTTGATTTACAATTCCCATTTTTGATCTCAACTCCTTTGTGTCCATATCTCGTATATCGATACCATCGATAAGGATTTGACCTTCGCCCACATCGTGTAAACGAGGCAGCAAATCAACCATGGTAGATTTTCCGCTTCCACTTTGACCTACAAGCGCAATGGTTTTGCCTTTTTCGATGGATAAGTTAATGTTTTTAAGAACCAAATCCTCAACATATCGAAAAGAGACGTTTTTATATTCAATATGTTGTTTAAATTCGGTGAACGGGGTAGGATTCTTGGGACTTTTGATTTTCTGCTCGGCCTTTAAAATAAAGTTTATTCGATCAGCAGAGGCCATTCCTTTTTGTATATTATAATATGCTGAGGAAAAGGCTTTTGCTGGGTTTATTATTTGTGAAAACACAATTAAATAACCAATAAACTCCTGTGAGGTTACGTTGGTTCCTCCACTTAACACCATTTTTCCCCCATACCACATAATAATAACAACAACCATTGTTCCCAAAAACTCGCTTAAAGGGGAAGCAAGATCGCGTTTCCGCCAAATACGAATCAACACTTTATTGTAACTTTCATTCTGGCTTGTAAAACTATCGGACATTCGTTTTTGCGCATTAAAAACTTTAATAATGCGCATTCCTCCGAGAGTCTCCTCAATTATAGATATTAAATCGCCCAGTTTGTTTTGAGCAATAACCGATTTTTTTCGTAAACTTTTACCAATTCGACCAATTATCAGGCCGGTTAGTGGCAGCATCACCAGCATAAAAACCGAAAGTTCGGGACTAATGTACAATAGAGCAATCACATAGACAATAATGGTCATGGGCTCTTTAAAAATAATTTCAACCGATTGTACGATGGAGAATTCCACTTCATTAACATCGTTCGTCATTCGAGAAATGATGTCCCCCTTTCGCTCGTTGGTAAAAAAAGCAAGATGAAGTTTTGTTATCTTTTTGTAAACACTATTTCGTAAATCTTTCATGACTCCGGTTCTGACCGACGCCATAACATACCGTGCCATGTATTGAAATCCGGTTTTCAACAAAACCGTAACAACCACAAAAACAGAGATATACACTAGGGCGTCTTCTCTTCCTCCATTAATTACAATTGAACTCAAAAAGTAATTGAAATTATGCATTAACGAATCAATGGAAAGACTCCACGGAACAGTTTCTGTTATAAGTGGCTGATTATCAAACAAAATCCCTAAAAATGGGATTGCCATAGTTAATGAAAAAAGGCTGAAAATAATGGACAACAGTACAAAAAGAGTGTGCCATGCTACACTTTTAATGTAGGTTGGGAAAACATAGGATAATAATGCTTTAATTTTCGACATCGAGACTGATTTGAATTGGATTAGGTAAGTTTAATTCCTGTATAATTCTGTGGTGATAAACGTTTAAGTTCCTCTTTAATTTTATCAGAGACATTAAGTTTATCAATAAATTGGTGCATCGATTCTTTATTGATTCGCGCATTGGTTCGGGTCAAATCCTTTAAGGCTTCATATGGATTTGGATAGTTTTCGCGACGAAGAATGGTTTGTATTCCTTCAGCCACAACACTCCAATTGTCCTCCAGGTCGGCATTTAATTTGTCGAAATTCAATATTGCTTTATTTAATCCTTTTAGAATACTTTTCAAAGCAATGATCGTATGTCCCAAAGGCATTCCAATATTCCGAATTACTGTGGAATCGGTAAGGTCGCGCTGTAAACGGCTTATGGGTAATTTCTCGGACAAATGACTGAGAATGGCATTGGCATAACCCAAATTACCCTCTGCATTTTCAAAATCAATGGGGTTCACTTTATGAGGCATTGCTGAAGAACCCACTTCACCTTTTTTAATTTTTTGTTTGAAATAATCCATGGAGATATAAGTCCACATATCGCGACTAAAGTCGATAAGAATGGTATTTATTCGACGAAGATTATCGAAAATAGTGGCCATATCATCGTAATGAGATATTTGAGTTGTGGTTTGAAGGCGTTCCAATTTGAGTGAATCATGAACAAAATCGTTGGCAAATTTCACCCAATCAATGTTGGGATAAGCAACAAAATGAGCATTAAAATTACCAGTTGCACCGCCAAATTTGCCACTTGCCGGAATTGACTTTAAAAGCTCTCGCTGATTGGTTATTCGTTCCACAAACACGGCTATTTCTTTGCCCAATCGGGTTGGAGAAGCAGGTTGTCCATGAGTTCGTGCCAACATTGGCACATCTTCCCACTCAGCTACCTTTAGCTCCAACTCAGTGATTACCGATCCCAATAAGGGATAATATATATGATTTACAGCGTCACGAAAAGCGGCTGGAAATGCCGTATTATTAATATCCTGTGAAGTGAGACCAAAGTGTATAAACTCCAAGTACTGATCCATTTTCAAACCAGATAGTTGCTCCTTGATAAAATATTCAATGGCTTTCACATCATGATTTGTACCCTTTTCGATCTCCTTAACGCGCATTGCATCTTTAATAGAGAACTCTTGATAAAGGAGTCGCAAATTATCAAAATTATCGTTTGGGAAATCTTTTAACTGTGGAAGAGGAAGTTCACACAGGGCAATAAAATATTCGATCTCAACCCAGACTCGATATTTCATAATACCATACTCCGACAAATAATTAGAAAGCTCCTCAACCTGTGGACGATAACGCCCGTCAACCGGAGAAACAGACAGCAAACTACTATTTTCCATATATCGAATTTTAGTTCACAAAGTTAATAAAATAACCGTAATAGCGAGACAATATAAGAGAACCAAAACGTCAAAACACTAAATTCCGAATCTCCATAAACGGATAGAAAAGGATCCCGGAAGTTGAAATTCAGATTCATTTCGCTATATTTGTTTTCACTTAAACGAATCTAAAACACAATTTGCCATGATAAACATCAATTTAGATAATGCCTTCAAAGATGGCGTGAATAGCCTTAAAACAGAGATCAATCTTGCAAAAGAGGCTCTAATTAAATTACAACAAGGCACTGGAAAAGGAAACAACTTTATAGGTTGGGTTACGCTACCAAACGAAATTGATACTGCTACGTTCGACAACATCGAATCGACAGCAAAAAAGATACGAAAAGAAAGCGATGCCGTAGTTATTATTGGTATTGGTGGATCTTATTTAGGAGCTCGTGCGGTTATTGATGCACTTACACCTGCTTTCAATAAACAAGGACCCGAAATAATTTATGCCGGGCATCATTTAGATGCAGATTACTATGTTGGGTTATTGGAGTATTTAAAAACAAAAAAATGGTCCATCGTTGTGATTAGTAAATCAGGAACCACTACAGAACCTGCGTTGGCATTTCGAATACTACGAAAATTGCATATCGAACAATTTGGCATAAAAGAAGCAAATAACCGGACGGTAGCCATTACCGATGAAAAGAAAGGGGCTCTTTTAAAAGTTGCCAATCAAAACAACATCAAAACCTTTTCTATTCCCGACAACGTTGGCGGTCGGTACAGCGTTTTTACTCCGGTTGGTCTGTTGCCAATTGCCATTGCAGGAATCGACATTCGGGCTTTAATTAAAGGAGCGGTGAGTGGATTGAACGATTATTCCAAAGCCACCGACACAAACGCTGCCATCCTGTACGCCGCAGCACGGAATAAGCTGTATAATGACGGAAAGAAAATTGAAATGGTAATTAACTACCATCCTCAATTATCCTATCTAACCGAGTGGTGGAAACAACTTTATGGAGAAAGCGAAGGAAAAGAGAATAAGGGAATTTTTGTTTCCGGTGCAACCTTTACAACAGACCTGCACTCCTTGGGACAATACATTCAACAAGGAGAACGCCATCTTTTTGAAACTCTGATAAAAGTAGAGACCTCCTCCTCGCCGATTTGTGCTAAGGAAGAGCCCGAGAATATCGACGGACTCAACTATTTAGCGGGCATGGATATGCATGAGATCAACAAAACCGCTTCAATGGCAACCCTTCTGGCACACACTAAAGGAGGCGTTCCAAACATCATTCTTTCGATTGAAAAAATCGATGCATTCAATATCGGAAAACTAATTTACTTCTTCGAATTAGCCTGTGGCATAAGTGGTTATATTTTAGATGTTAATCCATTTGACCAACCGGGTGTAGAAGATTACAAAGTGAACATGTTTGCTCTTTTAGGAAAACCCGGATATGAAAGCCAACGTGCTGCATTGGAAAAACTGCTGTAAATAAATATTCATAAAACAAGACTAACGTCTTGAACTATTAAGATTTATAATCACAAAATGCCCTGTAGAAATTACAGGGCATTTTTTTGTGACTCCGACAGGATTCAAACCTGTGACCTTCAGAACCGGAATCTGACATTCTATTCAGCTGAACTACGGAGCCTTATATGAACAAAAACAACATTTTACTCTAACTACAACAAAAACAATACGATAATGGT
>JAQVXQ010000119.1 GCA_028709085.1 Salinivirgaceae bacterium
TTATAGGTTTAATTCAAGGGACAAAAACCGTCGATCAGTTACACAACTATTTCCTACAGCCCATTGGCGAATATTGGCAAACACATATTAGTTTTGGGCAGAAATCGAAACGACGATATGTTCAATTGGGCACTAAATCGGTCGAAATTGTGATCATTAATACCGTAATTCCATTCCTATTTGTTTACGGACAACAGCACGATGACGATACTTTAAAGCAATTGGCATTTGAATGGTTAGAAGATATCCAGGCGGAGGAAAATACCATCGTTCGAAAATGGCAGGATTTGGGTGCCGACATTCAAAATGCTCGGCAATCACAAGCCTATTTGGAGTTAAAAAACGAGTATTGCAATCACCATCGATGCCTCGAATGCCCTATTGGCTGTGCTTTAGTTGCTGATGTGGGGTAAGTATTAATATGGAATTGTGCATTTGACGCAAGCTGCAAGGTGCTGAATGTTATTAGTGGGTTTCCTTAAATTGCTATCTATATGTTGTCAGGATGAATAAAGTTGAAGCCTTTGTTGGCTTTCTTTCGATTGTTGTTTGAAAACGATTTAATCATTTGAAAATCGGAGGGCAAGCTAACGCAAAGTTATCTAAAGGCCTCTTTTTTAAGAAAAAAGGCGAGAACCATCGTTGAATTTGCTATTTTTGTCTTTTTATTCTTATACAACAGTGTTATGCAAACAACGGAATTACAATCTATATTTAACACATTTAACTCAAAACGAATTGCCATTATTGGCGACGTTATGATCGACTCCTATTTGTGGGGAAAAGCCGACCGTATTTCTCCTGAAGCTCCCGTTCCGGTGGTTTCTGTTACCAAACGTGAAAGTAGAATGGGAGGGGCAGCCAATGTTGCCATTAATATTAAATCTTTGGGAGCAACTCCCATCATGTTGGCCATAATTGGCGACGATGAAAAAGGAAGAGAGTTTTTGCATTTAATGGGCAATTTAGATATTGATTCAACCGGGATTTTGGTGGATGCCAATCGGAAAACCACGGTTAAACATCGAATTATCGCATCAACGCAACACCTTTTGCGTGTCGATGATGAACTGTCAACGCCTTTAAACCAAGAGCAGGAGCAAGCATTTGCAAAGCACTGCATTTCTGTTTTGTCGGCGAACCGACCCGATGCCATTGTTTTCGAAGATTACGATAAGGGGAATTTAACGCCATTTATTATTGAAGCACTGGTGGCGTTTGCCCTCGAAAATGGTATTCCAACCTTGGTGGATCCTAAGAAACGTAATTTTGATTTTTACAAGCATGTTACTCTTTTTAAGCCCAATTTTAAAGAGTTGGTGGAGGGTATAAAAATTGAGGGTCTTCCCAAAGATAATCCGAACGCCATATTCGAGGCGGCCAATAATTTGCGAAATAAATTGCAGGCTACCTATGTGTTGGTAACGTTGTCGGAGCATGGCGTGTTAATTACCAATGGCGACTCTTATTTTCATATGCCTGCTCAAAAGAACGAAATTTCCGATGTTTCGGGCGCCGGCGATACCGTTATTAGCGTTGTTTCGTTGGCTTTGAGTTGTGGGTTAGCGATGGACAAAATGGCCACAATTGCCAATATTGCCGGAGGCTTGGTTTGTGAAAAACCAGGAGTTGTGCCCGTTGATAAAGAGCAACTGTTGCGCGAAAGTATCAACTATTTTAATGGTAAGTAATGCAACATAATAACAATAAAAGGATGTAATCGCTCCCTGTTTTTATCAATTAATTCGATGTTAACAGATATGATTTTTCAGCAATCTCTCCTTCGTGTATGGGGTAAAATGCAGAAGAATTATAAATTTTAAAGAGTGTTTTGCGTATCGACAACGGTGGTGAGTAAACACGATTTGAAATATTATAGACATGTTTCCAATGCATTACAACAAAATTTAGACATGCTGTTCACTAAAAGAAGCACCCATGAAATATCTCTCTCTTATGCTCATTTTGCTTGTGTCAATTCAACTTTTCGCGCAAGTAAATCATCGCGATTCCATTAATGTGGTGCATTACGACCTGCATATTGAAATTACTCAATTGTCGCAAAAGAAAATTTCGGGCGTAGCCAATATTTTGGTTGCACCAACGAAGGCAAATAGTTCAGCTTTTGGACTTGATTTGCAACGATTGGTTGTTGATAGTTTGAAGGTGAACGGTCAAATTGTGTCGCACAATCACCAGAACGATATTCTTCGATTTACCACTGCACAGAGTTATAGTAACACCGATACTTTATCGGTAGAGGTTTATTATCAAGGTACTCCGGGGAAAGATCCAGGCGGATGGGGCGGATTTTATTTTGCTGGAAATCAGGCATTTAATATGGGTGTTGGGATGTCGGTAAATCCGCATGTTTATGGCCGCGCTTGGTATCCCTGCAACGATAGTTTTACCGATAAAGCCACGTATGACTTTTTTATCACCACCCAATCCGACTACGAAGCCATTTGTGGAGGAATCAATGTTTCCGACACCTTGGATTCTCAAAACAATCGAGTGTGGCATTGGAAAATTGAACAACCTATTTCAACCTATTTGACCAGTGTTGCGGTGGGTGATTTTGAGCAGGTGCATTTCAATTATAGTGGTATTGACTGTGAAATTCCCATTGATATTTATTGCTCTGCATCGCAAGTTGGTTCTGTTACTACCGCTTTTGCTGATGTTCCTGATATGATGCAGATCTATGAAAATCATTTTGGACCTTATCCATTTTCACGTGTCGGTTATTCTGTAGTTAATTTTACCTCGGGAGCCATGGAACATGTTGGAAATATTACATATCCAAACAACGCCATCAGCACTGCATTGTCCGATCAAACTTTAATGGCTCATGAACTATCGCATATGTGGTTTGGAAACAGCGTTACTTGCGCAACAGCCGAAGATATGTGGCTCAACGAAGGCTGGGCTTCCTATTGCGAAGCACTTTATGTGGAAGGAAAACATGGTTATGAGGCCGGGAAAGCGTACTCTTTAAGCAATCATATATTTGTTATTCAAAGAGCGCATTTGAACGATAATGGTTTTTTAGCACTGTATGGAATAGGACATGAAAATACATATGGTTCAACGGTGTATAAAAAAGGTGCCGATGTTGTCCGCACCCTTCGAGGATATCTTGGCGACTCAACCTTCTTTGCCGTTTTAAAGTTGTGGTTTGCTGAAAATGAGTATAGCTCGAAAGATACCTATGAGTTTCGGGATTTTTTATCGGCTAAAACAGGGGTTGACATGAATCCCTTTTTTGATACTTGGGTTTTTAATCCCGGATTTCCACATTACGAAATATCCGATTTGTTGATTAATGGTACGCAAACAACGGTTAAAATAACACAAAAATCCATTGCTCGTCAGTTTATGGGAGATGCCAGTCGGGTAGAGGTTACCTTTTTTAATTCGTCGAAAGATACGGTTACTCGATTGGTCCAATTTGATGGCGCGCACGGTACAGCATCTTTTACATTGCCTTTTGAACCTGAATTCGCCATTCCCGACTATTACTGTCGGTTGGCTGATGCTACCATAAAAGCGGAGAAGGTTGTTTCGGGATCTCAGCAATCGTTTTCGGGAGTCAACCTGGTGGTTTATCCTCCTTTAACCAACGATTCAGCATGGATTCATGTTACCTATAATTACTCAAAACCTGAAAAGTACGGTCAAATGGTGGGCGATATTGAACTTACACCGCTCAACTATTGGAAAGTGGATATGATTCCCTACGGTGATTTTAAAGGCCGAACACGTTTTACACGCCAGTTATCGAATAATCCAATTGACTCCACATTTTCGGCACAAATGAAAGACAGCGTTAAACTTATGTACCGAGCTACAGTTTCGGAAGATTGGAAAAGTATCCCCACAATACTCGATATAACGTGGGGGAGTGTGGCAATATCCATTGATAGTTTAATGGCTGGAGAGTATGCCCTTGGCATTAAACGTTATCAAGTTGACGTGCCAAATTTTGTTCCCCAGAAGTGTGAAATTACCATTGTTCCAAACCCGGTTAAGAGCGTCGTTAATTTTATATTTGGAGAAACAGCGTGCTCCAGAGTCGATGTGTTTAGCCTCGATGGCGCATTGATGACACAAATTAAAGTCCGAAACAATATTCAGGAAACGCTCGATGTCTCGGAATTTAGCGCGGGTACGTATTTAGCTCGGTTTTACAACAATGGAGTGAGTTTGGGAAGTGATAAATTTTTGATTGTTCGATAATGGTTAATTATGTGACGTTAAATCAGCGAAAAGTCTGTTTTTGGCAACAAAATGGACAAGACATTCCATTGGTGTTTTTACATGGATATATGGAAACACATGCCGTCTTTACATCGTTTATAGAGCAATATCTTCCCAATCGCAACGTGATTGCAGTGGACATTCCCGGACATGGAAAATCCGAAATGCTTAGTTCAACGCAGTCGATGCCACAAATAGCGGCTCAAATAGTAGCCTTGCTTGACGTTCTAAATATTGAATCTTGTTCACTGTACGGTCACTCCATGGGCGGATTTGTTTCGCAAGAAATCGCTCGGTTAATTCCCACGCGAATTAACGTTCTTGGTCTGTTGCACAGCGCAGTGTACGCCGATACTGAGGAGAAAAAGGGAAACCGATTGCGCGAAATTAATATGATTAACGACGGTAAATTGCCTCTAATAGCATTTGCGTTTATGCCAAATGTAGTTGCCGACTGCAATTATGAACGGTTGAAACCAACTATTGACCAATGGATTGCGGATGTTGAGACGATGGATCCTAAAGGTATTGTCTCCTGTTTGCATGCCATGATGGGTCGCAACGATAATCGTTCCTTGCTGAATGGCGATGTTCCCATTCACCTTATTTATGGCGATATGGATTCGTTCCTTCCCTTAATTGCTGTGCGTGAAATGGAAAAGGGAACTGCTGTGAAACATCTCAGTTTAATGGAGAATTGTGGACACGCCTCGTTTATTGAGTGCCCCGCTGCCTTAGCAAAAGCGATCTTGTCGATCTGATATTTTTAAGTTTATTCCCCCCAACGAAAAGCGTCATTTGGAATTTTTAGAAGATCTAAAATTCGATTTACCACCGTATCGATAACCTCTTCAATGCTTTTTGGATTATTGTAAAACGACGGATTAGCCGGGCAGATAATGCCTCCCGCCAACGTTATTGTCTCCATGTTTTTAAGATGAATCAAATTGTATGGCGTTTCGCGTGGAACAACAATCAGCTTGCGCCGTTCTTTTAAGATTACATCGGCTGCGCGAGTGATTAGGCAATTGGATATTCCACCAGCAATTCGACCAACAATGCCCATACTTGCAGGACAAATAATCATGGAGTTGTATTGCGCACTGCCTGAAGCAAATGGTGCTGAAAAGTCATTTGAATTATAAATGGTGATTTTTTTGTTGTCTGTTGGCAGAGGTTTATTTAGTTCCGAAATCCAGATTGACTCCGCATTTTTCGAAAAAACCACGCCAATATCTTGAACCGCATCCGATGTTGCAAGTTTGTTTAAAAGCCTTTGTGCATAAAGCATCCCGCTTGCGCCGTTTATGGCTATAACTATTTTTTGTTTGTTTGTCATTGTATAAATTGTCTGGATTTGAGAGGTTTTACAAATATAAAGAGATATTTATTCCGTTTGTAATTTGAGTGCGAAAATTTCATGTTTTTTTCACGTTGTCAATACGGAATTTGCTTGTAATATTGAACCTGTAGATCCTATTTATTTGTTTAATCATTATTTATTAATGTTCGTCAACCCCAAAGGTAGGTTTGCCAAAATCGCTTGTTTTAATACAACTTTGAACGTTTGGGAATCGTATCTTTGAAAACAAATAGGAGAAGAGCAACTTCCTATTGGAGCACACAATGAAAACATTCAAACTCTTGCTGTTTATTGTTGAACATCGATAAAGGATGTGGTTTGTTGTTACCATGAAATTAAATATATATCGTATGAAACTTGTCTTTACAGGAATATCAGTGATGTGGCTAGGGGTTGTTATGGCTCTTTCTCTTATGAGCATCAGTTATAATGAAGTCTCTCTTTTTTCAAATAGCGATAAAGCGGTTCACTTTATAATGCATGGTATTTTAACCATATTTGTTTTATCGAGAATGCAACTTGAAGAGCATGTTTCTCAGCAAGTAGTGATTTTGGTTTCTGTATCACTAGTCATTGTTTTGGGTGGTGTGTTGGAAATAGCGCAGGGGCTTTTTACCGTATCGCGCCAAGCAAGTTTCTGGGATTTTACTGCCAATGGACTGGGAGCTGTTGTAGCTGCCATGGTTCATAAAAAGTGGTTGTGGAATGCTATTGGACGAAATTTTATGGTCTCAATTGCAAAATAAATAGAATCTGGTTTTATAAAAAAGGCGCTCTGGAATTAAATTTTCAAAGCGCCTTTTTCCGTTTATTTGGGTTGCCAAAAGCACCGTTTTGGAGACTCAATTTTCTCTTCCTTTTGTAAAGTTTTCATCGCCTTCTCAACCTCTTTTTTGTCTAATCCCGACAATTCGGCAATTTCGCCTGCTTTTAAAGGCTTTCCAGCCTCTTTCATTGTTGTAAATACCTTCTCTGTGCTCATAATTTCGCTGTTTTTATTCATTAGTAACCTTTTTTATCGGTTTTTGTTCATTCCAAGTTATGGCTGTTTGTGGAAAAGGAATCTCTATATTTTCCTTTTCGAACGCTAATTTCAACCGTTGACGATATTCTCTGCCTATACTCCACTGTTCGCTGGGTTTGGTTTTAAAACGAGCCCGAATCACCAATGCAGAATAGGTGAATTTATCGAGCCCAAGGATGTTAATGGGTTCGAGGATTTTATCGGTAAAATTTGCATCGTTTTGAATTTCGTCGCCCACCGCTTTCATAATTGCCATTACTTTCGAAACGTCTTCCTTGTAGGCAACTCTAATGTGGAAATTAATGGCCGACCACTCTTTGGTCATATTCGAAAGCGAATTTATTTTACCATTCTGGAAAACATGAACAACTCCTTCGGTATCGCGCAGGGTAATGGTGCGGAGTTCAATCTTTTCCACCAAGCCAGGAGTCTGATTAATGCTTGCAAAATCACCGGTTCTGACCTGATTCTCTAAAAGGATAAAGAATCCGGAAATGATGTCGCGAACCAATTCCTGCGCTCCAAAACCAACGGCTAAACCCAATATTCCAGCACTGGCAAGAATGGGGGCAATGTCGATGTTTATTTTCTTTAGTATGTTGATAATGAATATGATCCAAATCAGTACCTTTACAATGCTGTGCAGAATTCCGTTCAGGGTAAGAATCCGTTTCTCAGCCTCAAACGGATCGACCAATTTACTGTTTGTCGCTCTTTTTATTAATACTTTTCCAAATCGTTTGAAAAATGTGGCATTCAAGCGTAATGCAATTAAACAGAGAAGGGTTAAAATTAGTATCCCGATTCCTTCGGATTTTGCCCAAGTAAACAGCCCTTCGACTATTTTATTCCAGAAATCATAGTTAAAAAGTGTATCCATACTATAAAGTGTTCATTTAAAGAGGTTCGTTTTTTTCTATAAAAGGAAAAATGGATTGATTGTCTATTAAAGTCATAGAAAAACCAAATATAAACAATATTTTTGTCGGCTGGTTTCATATAAGCCAAAGAACATGTTGTTAAACAATAAATTATCTATATAATCATGGGATTACAGTGTGGCATTGTTGGTTTACCCAATGTTGGGAAATCAACCCTATTTAATTGTTTGTCGAACGCAAGAGCGGCTGCAGCAAATTTTCCGTTTTGTACTATTGAACCAAATATAGGGGTGATAAATGTTCCCGATGAGCGGTTAACTCGATTGGCACAAATTGACAAACCTGAACGAATTATTCCTGCATCGATTGAGATTGTCGATATTGCAGGTTTGGTGCGTGGTGCCAGTAAAGGCGAAGGATTGGGGAACAAGTTTTTGGGACATATTCGCGAAACCGATGCCATAATACATGTGCTACGCTGTTTCGATAACGATAACGTTACCCATGTTGATGGATCTGTTGATCCCGTGCGTGATAAAGAAACCATTGAAATTGAGTTGCAAATAAAAGATCTTGAAACGGTTGAGGCTCGAATTCAGAAAGTGGAGAAAAAAGCGAAAACCGGAGGCGATAAAGAGTCTATGAAGATCCTAGAGCTTTTATTGCGGTACAAGGCAACGCTGGAAAAAGGAATATCGGCACGAACCATTGAACTGGACGAAAACGAAAATAAACTGCTTTTTGATTTGTATCTTCTCACCAACAAACCCGTAGTTTATGTCTGCAACGTGGACGAACAGGGACTTGTTGCTGGTAATCGTCATGTTGAAGCATTGCGTAAAGCGGTGGAAGCTGAAAAAGCGGAGGTGCTTGTAATTGCAGCTGCCATTGAGGCCGATATTGCTGAACTGGAAACATATGAAGAGCGTGAAGCCTTCTTGTCCGATATGGGTTTAACCGAACCAGGCGTTAACAAGTTGATTAAGAGTGCCTATAAATTGCTCGACTTAGAGACCTATTTTACCACCGGAAAAGTCGAAGTGCGTGCTTGGACAATTCATAAAGGAACGAAAGCACCCGGAGCAGCAGGAGTGATTCATACCGATTTCCAACGTGGATTTATTCGTGCCGAAGTAATTAAATATGATGATTATACACAACTGGGTTCTGAGTCCGCCTGTCGTGATGCCGGGAAACTTTCCATTCAAGGAAAAGATTATGTCGTTCAAGATGGCGATATTATGCACTTTCGGTTCAATGTGTAAGCATTTTTATAATTTATATCTAGCTAACAATATTTTTTATCAATGAGTATTCTCTTTTTTCTAATTGCTGTTTTCTGTGTTCAGAGTGTTCATTCACAGTCGGTTCCAAATGTACCGTCTAAAAACCCAAAACTGGTTGTGGTCATGGTCATCGATCAAATGCGATACGACTATTTGGCAAAGTTTAACAATAATTTTGGGAAATCGGGGTTCAATCGATTGCTCGCCGAAGGATCGCTTTGTACAAATGCACGTCACGAATATCTGCTGACCCAACAACTAGCCGGATATGCCACCATTGCAACCGGAGCGATGCCTTCAATGCACGGAATTCCATCCGATAAATGGTACACTCGAATTCGAAACGAAGAGAAATCGGCAGGAATCGATACCAAAGTTACCGCCATTGAAGCAAAGGGGAAAGTTAACAACTTCTCGCCCCGCGACTTGCTCACAACCACCTTTTCCGATGAGCTGATTTTAAGTAATCATCATCAATCAAAGATTCATTCTGTGGCATTTAATGGACGTGCCGCTTCTATTATCGGCGGACATGCAGCCGATGGAGCTTGGTGGTTCGATGAGTTTTCAGGCAAATGGATAACAAGCTCATACTATGCCGATTCATTGCCTTTGTGGGTGCGCGATTTTAACGATAAAAAGTTTCCTGAACTCTATGTCGATCGGAAATGGACTCCTAAATTGGACTTGAATAGTTATGCCACTGGTTCTGTACAAGGAACAAGCAAGACCGTTAAATTTGAGAAAACAGGGTTCGTTTACGACATATTAAATTTGCGTAAAATAGCGCAAAGTTATCGCGTTTTAACCCGAACCCCGTTTGGGAATACATTTAC
>JAQVXQ010000120.1 GCA_028709085.1 Salinivirgaceae bacterium
TCCAAAATTTACCATCACGCTGAAATTTCTCACATTTCTAAATCAATGTCGTTTAGTTAAAATGAAGTTTTAGAGATCCTTCGCTACGCTCAGGATGACATTCCTGTCGGACAGATGAGGGAGAAAGAGAAGGCGGCGAAGCCGCCTTCTCTTCCTCTTTTTTTCCTCGAAAGCACCTGTCATTCTGAACGTAACGTAGTGGAGTGAAGAATCTCGTAATCATTATTTGGAATTCTCTGTACAATAATGAATACTTTTTTAAAATCCACTAGTTTAAGCGAAGAACCAAATTAAAACGATGTGCAAAGATCCCCAATCGACGGCCACATCTACTTTTTCCGCAAATAGAACAGATCTTTTCTACGATCTTTTAGGTTTCGGACGGATCCAAATTGATTTAATTCTCGAAGAAGATCAATATCCACATCAACAATTAAATTCATTTCGGTATTGGGCGTGGTTTCCGCTTTAATTCCATTGGCGGGGAATGCAAAATCGCAGGGCGTAAACACCATTGATTGAGCATATTGGATATCCATATTATGTACTTTTGGCAGATTGCCAACACTTCCAGCAATGGCTACATAACACTCATTTTCGATGGCGCGTGCTTGAGCGCAATACCGAACTCTACTAAATCCATTTTGAGTGTCGGTTAGGAATGGAACAAACAGAATATTCATTCCATCGTCGGCAAGAATGCGACTCAGTTCGGGAAATTCAGAATCGTAGCATATTAATATCCCTATTTTACCACAATCGGTATCAAATGTCCGCAATTGACTACCGCCTTGCAATCCCCACACTCTCGACTCGTCGGGGGTTACATGTAGTTTTTCGTATCGCTCCACTTTTCCGCTTCTGTGGCATAAATATCCCACATTATATAAAACATCGTCAACAAGTTCGGGCATGCTTCCGGCAATGATATTGATATTGTATGACATTGCCAACTGTGCAAATTGCTCGACAATCCTCTCGGTATAACCGGCAAGTTTTCTAATGGCATCGGACTCTGAAAGATCGTTGTACTTTGCCATTAAAGGCGCATTAAAAAACTCTGGAAATAACGCAAAATCGCTTTTGTACCCTGAAACTGCGTCCACAAAATACTCTACCTGCTGCATTAATTCATCTACATTTTTATAAAGTCGCATTTGCCATTGGATTAAGCCAAGTCGGACAATGGTTTTGAGGGCTTGAACTCTTTTCTCCGGTTTTTCGAAATAGATATTATCCCATTTAAGCAACACGGCATATTCATTGGAAGCACTGTCGCCCGGCAGATATCCTTTCAATACTCGAGAAGGGTGAAAATCGTTGGACATTTGAAAATTAAGAACCGGATCTTCAATCTCCCGCATTTTCACTTTATCGATATATTGTTTGGGCGTCAACTCGTCAGAAAATTTATGATAATTTGGTATTCGTCCACCAAAAACAATTCCTTTCAAGTTCAAGTTTTCACACAATTCTTTTCTATAATCGTAAAGCCGACGTCCAAGTCGCAGACCTCGAAACTCAGGTTTCACAAAAACATCAATGCCATATAGAACGTCGCCGTCGTCTGTGTGGGAATTAAACGTATAATCTTTTGTAATCTGTTTGTAGGTGTGTCGGTCCGAATACAAATCGTAATCAACAATTATGGATAATGCACAAGCTGCCAATTGCCCATCGACCTTTATAACTACCTGTCCTTCAGGAAATGATGTTACTAATTTACTTATCCTTGATTCTTTCCAATAGGCATCAGACAGGGATGAATATGATTCAATCATAGCCTCTTTTAGTGCTTCGTAGTCGGCAAGCGTAAGAAGTTCTAATTGAATGTTTTCAATTTCTTGATTTGTCATGTTTATTTATTATTATTAAAGTGTACAACTCGTTGTGGGAATGGAATAATAATATTTTTCTCTTTTAGGGTATGAAAAATATCAACTCGGATTGAGCTTTTAATATTTTCGATTCCAAAGATATCGTTTGAAAAAAAATAGATGGAAAACAGAAGGGCTGATTCGCCATAGTCCTGAAACCGAACAAATGGAATGGGTTCCTTCATTACATCATTGTGTTTTAATGTAACCTCAAGCAGCGTTTCCATTAGTATTTCGACATCCGTGGAATAATCAACACCAATATCAATTCGAAAGCGTGATGCTATTTTATCGTGTGTCCAGTTTACAAGTTTATTTTTAGTAAGGTCGGAATTAGGAACGATTATATAGTTCTCGTCGCGTCCAATTACCCGAGTAGTACGAAAATTGATCTGTTCGACCTTAAAAATATGGTCATTTACTTCAATTATATCATTTACCCGCAACGTGCCATCTAACAAAAGAATTATTCCAGAGATAAAATCACTAAACAAACTCTGCAATCCAAATCCTGCACCTACCAAAAGGGCGGCTGAACCGGCCAAGAGCACTGAAATATTAATGTCAACAATTTGTAATCCGGATAGAAACGCAACGACTACAATTACGTATTGCAAGAGTTTAATAACGGAATATTTTTTTGCGGCATCAATTTTTTTTGAACGATAAACGATACGCCGAACGGCAAAAAGCGAACCATAAACAAAAGCGATAAAAACAATCAGTAAAATCAAATTATAGCCCTTTAAGGCAAAACGGCCTATTTCAAAAATAGTATAATCGAGCATTTCCATCATTTCGCAAATTACAGATTAGAACTTAATTTCGCACCACATTTTTCACAATAAATTGCATCCGCATCATTTTGCATATTGCACGTTAAACCTCTTGGTTTCGATTGGGCTACTCACACAATCACAACAGTTACTATTCCGATGGAATCGGCAAGTAAAGCCTATCCAATGATCAGAGTATTGAAAGATCTCATTTTCCTTAGAACCACAACAATATCGTCATATCCAACTATTATTACGTTAATTATTACCCGATATATGCCTTGCATAATAGGTGTAACCCTTTATTGCTGTTCTCAGTAACCCGCATTACCATTACAAGAAAAATCACAATGGTTGATACGGCAGTGAAAGATACGGATTCTAAATAAGTTAGTTTTAAGAGTATGACCCGATACGGCTGCTTAAGAATTAAAACCGTAGAAGGCGCAATATACAAAAAACACACAACAATCGCAAGATACAAACCACAATCAAATGGGGGATATTCACAACAGAAAGAGACCTTTTGGTTGGAAATATCTCAATCATGTTAAGAAATCCTTAGAAGCTAAATGTTTGGTTTTTAAGGGTTTTCACAAATAGTAATTCGTATAATATATATTGTCTATTATGTCAATATATTGAACCTTTTCGAGGTTATTTCTCAAACCACAACGTGGTTCAGCACAAAAACATGGTTTTAACAATGTTGAACCCCTATAGGGTTCTGGTAATCAGCGAGATGACCATTTGCCCCAAGCGTTGTTCAGGGCTATTAATATTCATTGTTAGAAGCTCACCGGACAATATGAGAAAAAACATCAAATTGGTCTCCTACTTTTGTGTCGCTCTAAAAATCAATTCGATACAGCGGTTGTTTACTAATCATTGGTGATTTCAACTTTCACATTGAAAATTGGTGCTGAATAACTGGTTGACAAATAGTTGGCTGGTATTGTGGTCTGATTGCCATCGCGTTGTGCTCGATAATGTGGCGACAAAATCTCAATTCCCTTTTCATTAAACACATTCTGGATATTGGAGTGCAAGCTGGAATAAATGGCACCCTGTTTATTGGCTTCGCGGGTATATGCGTTTAACTGGTAGGCAACATAAAAATCATCCAAACCGGTCTGAAGAACAAATGGAAGCGGTTCTTTTAAAATCATCACGCTTCGGAGCGCGGGTTCAATTAACGCTTCGTGTACATTTATCCACGGAACATCATAACCAATAGTAACCGTTGTGTGGACAATTAAACCTTGGTTATTTGCATCTTGGCTATAATTAATGGTACTTCCCGTTAATACGGCCGAATTTGGAATGGTAATAATCTCATTTTTAACGGTTTTAAGTCGAGTTACCAACAATGTTTTCTCCAAAACATCGCCCGTAGTTTCCCCAATCTTAATCCGATCGCCAATTTTAAATGGTCGCATATAGGTAATAACCAGTCCCGCAATCATATTGGCAATTGCCGATGAGGATCCAAGGGAAAACAGAACTCCAATAAAAACCGAAACTCCTTTGAAAATATCAGAATTTGAGCCCGGTAAATAGGGGAAGATCATCACAAACATAAAAGCGTACAACAAAAACTGAACGATGGTAAATGTTGGCATGGCCCAATCGGCATGAAAACCGCTTAATTTCAACTTTTCGGATTGAACTTCAGAAAAAATATACTTCACAAATCGAATCACATACCTCATTATCAAATAAATAACGATTATGTAAAACATATTTGGAAGATATGCCCATATGGCACTAAATACCGCTTTAAAAGGAATCAGAATTAGTGTAAATAAGCTATCTGCCCATCCTCGGGTGAACGGAAATACACTAAACAGCACTGGCAATGTGATGTATAGAAACAATCCGTATAAAAACCAACGAAACATGGAAAGAAGCAACAAAACCACTTTTAACTCTTGATTGGAAGTGATAAACGTATAATCTTTATAGGATAAATCTTTCAGGAATTTAGTCTTATTTGCAACAATGAGGCGCATTGCGTGGTAATATCCTTTTCCAACAATCCAAATTATAAAAAACGACGTGGCTAACACCAAAATCGATAGTCCAAGACGCATAAAAAACTTGCCGATACTATGTTCATCACGCGCTTTTAATAGCGACTTTTTGATGGTTTCGGCGTATTGATTTGCCAATTCCGACATGGTTCGATTATACCATAACGCATCGGTTTCAGAAATAGACATTAATATAACATCCTTATATACAATATCATAAAACCCATCCGATGGCGCAAACCTTATGGAGTCAACCACCAAATAGTCATCTTTATATAAAAGTCTAATTTTCTCAGAAACGTTTATTGCTCTTTGACTTGCATTTAGCGTTCCCAGCCGGGTAAATACAAAAAACAGGGTATCATGTAAAACGCCCTTTACGGGATATCCTTGTGCCGTTTTCCGCATCAATTCAATCTTGGCATTTTGAGCATCGATACGTGCTTTTTTTGCCTTTTCGATACCTTCAAGTTGCTCAAGGAGCTTTTGCTTGTTGATATTATCGGTAGTTTTCAATGCCTTTAACTGATTCTCGAGTTCTGCCTTTTTTATGGAATCAACCTTACGTTGTTCCTCAATTTCAGCAAGTTTCTCCGAAAATTCAGTCATCAACGTTGCGTTCGCACTATCATGATCCAATTCTGTTGCTTTCTGCAGCGAATCGGAGACAGTGGCAAAGCTATCAAGCTGAGCATTTGAGCTATAGCCTATTACCAAAAGAAAAAACAAAAAAGATATTTTGTTCGACATAACCAATGAGTTTTGATCAAAGTTAATGAATTTTTAGAAATCAAATACCAAACCCCTTTAAAGCGGCTATTTTTTTTTAAGATGCTAAGATAAAGTCGATAGGAATAGAAGCTCTAGGGGATATTTGTTGAGTTGTTGAGTTGTTGAGTTGTTGAGTTGTGATGGATTTTCATTTATCCCCAAGTACAAATCAGATTACTGTTTTTAGCGACAGCGTCGCGTAATATTTGTAGGAATAGCGACATAATGAAGCTAAGGTGCAGAGCACCGCAATATTAGCATGGCATTTTAAACGTTTCTCTGCTATTGTATATATTTGTGTTATTTCGCAACAATTATTCCGGTGCGCTGCACCTCAATTACCAACTCCATTTGGGTTACTACAAATATTTCGGCATTCAGTGCCTACAAGGATTTCAATTAAGTGTCATTGATAGCGTTAGCAAAGAGTCTTAATGGATTTATCTGACATTAATACAATCAACTACAAGGTATTTGAAGATGTTTTTTTGGGGCTATGATTGAAGTGATAATGGAGCGAAACAACATGCGAGTAAAGAGCTCCGGAAACGTTTCCAATGTCGGTATATGCATAGTCGATTCCCAGTTTATTAATTTGCAATCCGGCACCTATGCTAGGCATTATGGTATATCCTTTTTTACCTTCGGTTTTAACCTCCTGCTGTAGGTTTCGTAAGCCAAACCGAGCATAAACAATATCATCAATACTGATTTCGACCCCCATTTGCGGATCCATACTAATAAAATTTGTTCGGATAAGGGTGTTGCGTTTTTTATCGGTGGTGATATCGAGATTTATTTCGCCCAATATCTTAAACCGCTCACGAATTACATATCTATATGCCGCAGCTGCAATAATCCGAGGTGTGGTTACTTCCAGTGAGTTCGTTGGCAACTCGTTTCCGGTAACCTCAAACACTTCGCGCAACTCGTCATTGTTATAACTCCAGGCATTAAACGTTCCTGTAATGTCGCGAATATTGGCGGCAAAGATCCATTCTTTATAGAGATAACGTGCTCCAACATCAAATCCAAATCCCCACGCATTGGCAAAATCGCCCGCAACACGTCTAATTATCTTCACATTACCGCCAACGTATAGGTTTTCGATGGGGATTTTCTGCGCATAAGAACCCACAATGGCCATATCGGCTACTGAAAAGGAGGTAATTCGATCATAATTTAAAACGCCATCGGCATATAAGTTCAATGTATTGGGAATATTATCGACCCCAAACCGTATAAACGACAACCCTGCCACCTGATCATCACTTATTTTATAGGCAACTGCGCCATAATCGTACTTGGCAATACCGGCAAAATACTCCGAGTGCATATATCCAACCGCCACTTTATCGGACATGGAAAGCAATCCAGCAGGGTTGTAATAGGTTGAATAAACATCTGTTGTAGTGGCGATTACAGAGTTTCCCATCCCAACTCCCCTTGCCCCAACTCCAATGCTCAAAAACTCGTTGCTATATTTCCGTACAACTTGTGCATTGATTAAACCAAGAGTGAAAATGGAGAGGAGTAAAAGAAATGTGGCCTTTTTTATAATCATTGGATTGCAGTTTTATGGATTCGTTTTCAAAAACGGTGAATTTTGCACAAAAGTATATTAAACTAAATGATTATCCGTTTTTATGCGCAAATTTAAACCTATTTCTCCTCATTTACCCAAGCCCTTACGGAAATAAAGAAAATCAATTGCTTCCTATTAGAACGAGATTGACAGTTACGTTCAGGCGATAGACCCAGAATTAAACAAAACAAATTTCCAACCCCATTTACAGATCACAGTTTACCGTTCACAGATCACCAATCACACATTAAACTGCCAGCATTCGCAATAAAACTCCAAACGATTTAACGAACACCATCGTACTTAACGTTCAAACTAATTAGTCGAAAACCCATCCAGTAAGCCGTCGATATATTTCTCGCCGGTTCGAAGTTGTAGCGGTCTTTGTCCTTCTATTTTTACGATTTTGGGAAACACGCTCGAATCGGCATTCATTATATCTATATCCATAATTTTAACAAACAAGCTACGCTCGGTAAAATAATCAAATATGTATAGAAATTTTTGGCCTTTTGTGCGACACCAGTCACGTATGGTTAAATCCTCCATGAGCAATCGACCCTCTCGATCCATATCAATCAATGTTGCTTCACTCACTTTATTCCAGTGATCGTCGGTACGCCAAAAGGAGGCTAAATAGTTGGTATCGAAATGCATGGCGCTTTGTATGGCACGATGGAAATCCAAAAAGGTATTTTCACCATGGAGTTGGATCTCTAGTATAAAACTCTCCGACTCGTCACAAAGAAGTAAAAAATGAACCATCATAACACATCTCAATTTACTAATGCAATTTATAGAAAAAATCCGAAACAACTCCGGATTTAGTCCAAATAATTATCTTATTAAAAATAAATTTATAAGCACATGAATCACAAACTATTAATAAAAGAAAGGGTGTTAACACGATCAGCAAAATCATTCACTTCGGGATATTGAGATTTGCCAAACGGGATCCAATCCTCACATTTGTTTGGATCACCAACAACGCATTGCACCATGGGTTCGAGTGCTTTCAAGGTGTTTTTCACCTTCTCCAGTGAATTGTATTTTTCATAATGAATAACCGCCATTGGCGAAATCAACCTCGACTCTTGCAACATAACCACTGGTCCGCAATCATAAAACGATTGCCCACGGGTTAACAAAACGGCTTTCTGGAAACGTAACGAATCGGACCAATCGCGATGCTCGGTCATCCACGTGAATTTTGAGAGTGAATTTTGAATTCGCGGGATTAGTTTTTCATCGGGAATGTAAATTTTTGTGACCGACCTACAGCCCATCCCAAAGTACAGGCAAATATCTTGTGTTAACATGTCAATTTGGCTACTGCTCTCCTCTCCTGTCAACACAGCAATGCTACTTCTTGAACCGCGCAAAATATGGGGGATTTTATCATATTGGTAACTAAAGTAGCGCATTGTATTGTTGGATCCGGTGGCTATTATGGCGTCCATATTTTTTGGCAATTCCGCAACAAAATGAATTTGCTTTGTTAAATTGGGACAATTTTTTACTAAAAAAGTTGAAAGCACGGGCAAAAGAGTGGTGTCCTTTGAGGACATTTTTACGTATGCCTTGTTTCCTGTTAGTAAAACCGACAAAAAATCATGAAATCCTACTAAAGGTATGTTCCCTGCCATAATTAGTCCTATTTTTTTTGTTTTAGCATCCTCCGAAACTCCGTTATCCGTGATCCAATTCGCTAAAGTCTCCTCATCGAGCCAATAGCGTATACCCTTTAATGCATTAATTACAAATGGATTAACAAACCATGGGTTTTGTTTCCGGCTCTCTCGAATGGCGTTACTCAACTCGGGAAATTGAACAATTTGCTCATCTTCGGATAACAACAAAAACTCCTCAATAATAGCTCCTAAATACACAAACGCTTTAATTATATGCTTCAATTTCATGACTCTATATTTTTATTTCTGAAACAATAAAGGTAAATAGAATAATCCACTGAAATATGAGTAAAATCACCTGTTTTCAGAATAATAAAATCGTACCGAGGAAGGAAACAGAAATTGGCATTACATTTTCTAAAATATAATCTAGCCTCCGGTAAAATTGACTATCTTTGCCCCGGCTATTAAGAAGTTTATTTGAACATAAATAAAGTACATTTATCCTCAAAATCAGCCTATTAGTTTTGGACAAACCATTGGTTATAAACCAAAAAAGATAAAAGACAATGAAATTTGGAGTTGTAATTTTTCCCGGGTCAAATTGTGACCATGATATGATTTATGCCCTTGAAAATTTAATGGGTCATGAGGTTGTTCAACTTTGGCACAAAGAGAGCGCAATACCAAAAGTAGATGCAATAGCATTACCAGGAGGATTCACCTATGGCGATTATCTACGTTGTGGTGCCATAGCACGATATAGCCCCGTAATGGAGTCCGTTATAAAGTTCGCCAACGAAGGCGGATATGTTTTTGGTATTTGTAATGGATTTCAAATATTATGCGAATCCGGATTACTTCCTGGGACACTCCTTCATAATGACAGTCAGAAATTTATCTGCAAAAACCAACACATAATAGCCGACAATCCAA
>JAQVXQ010000121.1 GCA_028709085.1 Salinivirgaceae bacterium
GAAACAAATTAGGCAAACAGTCTGAAATGCTTGGCGGGATTGTCTTGATATTAATTGGAATAAAGATATTAATTGAACATCTCTATTTTTGAATCCGCGTAAAATCAATTTTTAGTTTTTTATAATTTACAGGCTCACGAGCCTTTCTCTGTTCAAGTTTGTCCCATGTATTGACACATACAAGGCCTTTTTTCTTCATTTCTGGATTATGACCAACATGCGAACTTGGGAATTGTCCATTTTTCCGAGCTAAAATTTTAATCGCCATACCTACAAAGGCAAGCGATAATAAAGCTAAAGTTGCTAAAACTGTTTTGAAAATCAACATATCGGTTATTTATTTGTTACCACAGAAACTTTACAAAGATAATATAATGAATATGAACCGACAATCTAAATCGCCTGATATTAAACAAATTCTACACGATTATTATTTAATAACCCTAAGTCGTCAACTGAGCACCATAGGTCGCAAGGAAGTTTTGACGGGGAAAGCGAAATTTGGAATCTTTGGCGATGGAAAAGAGTTAGCGCAAGTTGTATTGGCGCATCAATTTCTCGATGGCGACTGGCGATCGGGCTATTATCGCGATCAAACATTTATGCTTGCTACAGGGATGACCACCGCTCGGGAGTTTTTCTCGTCGCTTTACGGAACCACCAGTCTCGAATATAACCCAAGTCACGGAGGACGATCGTTCAACAACCATTACGGCACTCGAAGTCTCGATGAAAATGGCAACTGGAAAGATCTGATGAAACAAAAAAACAGCTCGGCCGACATTTCGCCCACAGCTGGACAAATGCCCCGTTTATTAGGATTGGCTTACGCATCGAAAGTATTCCGAAACGTTAAAGAGTTGCATAAAATGACCACCTTTACCAATAAAGGAAACGAGGTGGCTTTTGGAACCATTGGCGATGCCTCGACCAGCGAAGGTCACTTTTGGGAGACCATGAATGCGGCGGCGGTATTGCAAGTCCCTCTGGCCATTTCAGTTTGGGACGATGGATTTGGAATATCGGTTCCTAAGGAGTTTCAAACGGTTAAACAAAGTATTTCAGATGCGCTTCGAGGATTCGAGAAAACCGAAACAAGCACCAATGGTATACTGATTTATAAAGCACGAGGATGGAATTACGAGGAGCTCATGGGAATTTATGCCGAAGGAATTGAGCGAGCACGTAAAGAACATATTCCAGTCCTGTTTCATATCGAAGAGGTAACTCAACCCCTTGGACACTCTACCAGCGGTTCACACGAGCGATACAAAACCGCCGAACGTCTCAATTGGGAAATCGAGTACGATCCCATCAAGAAAATGAAAGAGTGGATTATTGAAAAAAAGATTGCGACCGAAAAAGCACTCAACGAGATCGAACAAAAAGCAGAAAACGATGCAAAATCAGCTCGAGACGAGGCGTGGGAAGCATATACTGAACCTATGAATCGTAAACGCGCCAGTTTAGTATCAATTATTCAAAACCGCGGATGTGTTTGTAAAAATGATCATTACGACAAGGTTGGCGAAATTACGGAGAACTTAAAACGAATTCCACATCCAAACCAAAAAGAGATTTTTAGTGCATCGAAAAAGATAATGCGCCACATTTGTCTTGATTGTCCGCAACGCAAACCGCTCAAAGAAGCCATATCGGGTTGGTTGAAAGTAAATTACGAAGAGATCGACAAAACATACCACTCCCACTTATTAAGCGAAAGCGAGCAACAATATAAAAAAGTAAAGCATACTGCGCCAATCTTTCACAATCCTGAAAAACAAACTCCGGGAAGGGAAATTTTGAGGGATAATTTCCATAAACTATTTGAGAAATATCCAAATCTAGTGACGTTTGGCGAGGATAGCGGAAAAATTGGTGACGTAAACCAAGGTTTGGAAGGAATGCAAGAGAAATTTGGCATTCATCGCGTTACCGATACTGGAATTCGTGAAGCAACCATTATGGGACAGGCCATTGGAATGGCTGTTCGAGGATTGCGCCCCATTGCCGAGATTCAATATTTCGATTATCTCCTGTATGCTTTGCAAACCATGAGCGACGACCTAGCAACCATGCTTTGGCGGACTGCCGGCGGACAAAAAGCACCCGTAATCGTTCGAACACGTGGACACCGGCTCGAAGGTATTTGGCACAGCGGATCGCCACTGAGTATGGTTATCAACGCCATTCGAGGAATGATTGTAGCCGTGCCACGAAACATGACTCAGGCTGCCGGAATGTACAACACGTTGCTTAAAAGCGATGAAACTGCTTTAGTAATTGAACCCCTAAATGGATATCGTTTGCGAGAAAACACTCCCGAAAACATTGGGGAATATACCGTTCCACTTGGACAACCGGAGATTCTTTCCGAAGGAACAGACGTTACCATTGTAACCTATGGTTCGTGTGTGCGCATTGCCCAAGAAGCGGTTGATCAACTGCACGATTTCAACATTAGTGCCGAACTTATTGATGTTCAGACATTAATGCCATTCGACGATACCCGCATAATTATTGAAAGTATTAAAAAGACAAGTCGCGTTTTATTCTTCGACGAAGATTTCCCTGGAGGAGCAACGGCGTTCATGTTGCAGAAGGTAGTTGAGGAACATGGAGGATATCAGTATCTGGATTCACCTCCGGCAACCTTAACGGCAAGGGAACATAGACCTGCGTATGGCACCGATGGCGATTATTTCTCGAATCCAAGCGCCGAAGATGTTTTTGAAAAAGTGTATGCTATGATGAATGAAACAAATCCCACAAAATTCCCAAAACTATACTAAATATCAGACAATTAGGATTCTTAAAGTCATTTAAATCAACTACTTTAAGAATCCTTTTTCATATTAACTAATTGCTGTTTTGCGTTTATATCGATTATAAACACGATGTAAAACAAACAGATTGATAGCCATAAATATCGCTGACATTATCCAGAATTCATACCACTCGACCCGTATTTCGGGAATGGAAAGTCCCATTACTGATATTTTCAAGAACCCAATTACTGCAGGTGTCGAAGGAAACAGATGAGCTAAATAGTTGAATCCCCAAGGGAAAGCCTCTACAGGCCAGGAAAACCCGCTTAAAAATATCAAAGGAATACTTGTAAACAACAATACAATTACCGACTGCTCTCGACTACGAAATAATGCAGAAAGTAGAAGTCCCAAAAGGGAAACTGAAATTAAAAATGGAATCACAAAAGCCAATATAGTCCCTGGACTTGCCGCATGTGGCAGGTTAAACCAATGAGGAATAACGTATAACATATACATGGAAACGGGAATATAAATGGTTAAATACGCCAATATTTTTGCAACTATCAATCGACTTACACTGCCTTTCAGCGAATCCAAAACAGAAATATAACTTGCTCCACCCCGCTCCTTATCGGAACCAGACAACATTCCAATTCCCATTAGAAGCGACTGTTGAATTATCAAAATCAGCAACCCAACCATAGTATAACTCCCATATCCCGACGATGGATTGTACAACGCTTCGCTGTTAAAACGAACTGGCTGCGACAACTGGATTGCTTGCACTTTGGGCACACCTGCATCTTCGTACCGTTGGCGTTTAATATCCTTGTTTTTCTGTTGCACAACGGCCATTACTCCCTGTACAGTCTGCTTATAAACAAGAAGATACGATGCGTCGGCATACACAACTAAAGGAGTCTGCTTCTCTTGCAAAATATCTTTCTCGAAATTCTCTGGGATCAAAATCACCCCGCTTACAGCGCCTTCGAAAAATGCATTTTTAGCGTCGTTCAAACTTCCTAAGTTAACCGAACAATGGATTTGTTCGGTTGCATCCAACATTTGAATGATCGTCCTCGAAGAGCTCGAATTGTCTTGATCGACTATGGCAACGGGAATGTTTTGTAACACTTCGGGCTGATAACTAAGTCCATAAATTAGAGGATAAATGATAGTAGCACCAAAAAAGAGCAACATCACACCTCCATCCGAAAAAACGCGTTTCAACTCGTTAATCCACAGCCTCCAAACTTCCTTGGTCAATATTTTAATGTATTTTATTAACTTCATCATGCCTTGTTTTTTATAAACTGTAACGTTATTTAATTCTTACCCCATAAAGATGGTGTTGTACATATTTTCTTCAGCCGAGGAAGAAAAGCAAATGGCACCATTAAAAAGAGATGTAAATAAATGAACGATGACACCGACGTTTTCAATGGAGCTCCCTGCAATGACTGTTGAATAAACACTTTTAAATAATGAGTAAAAGGGAAAAACTCCGTCACCCATTGAATTGGTTCGTACATGGCTGATTGAGGAAATGTCAATCCGGACATGGTAAATGCCAGTGCAGCATAAATGGCAGCCACACTCAAAGCCATTCTAAGACTAGGGAATATGGCTATTATAACGATTGCCATTGACACATAAGACATTACAAACAGAATAGAGTTGTTAAATAGAAGAAAAACACTTCCATTTAACGGTGTATTAAACACTCCAAACAGAATTGCATTTATTACGGTAACAAGAAGGATAAATACCAATACATAAGGGAATAACTTTGCTGTAATTGCCCTAAAAACGCTCCCTTGAGAAGCCGACAACCACGCGCCGGCTCTATGATATTTGAATTCTGAACCAATGGCATACACTGTGCCCGACAGAATAAACATAAGTAGAATAATGGGCAAAAACGCAATTGTCAGATAATAAAAATAATTTGTATATGGATTAAAAAGAACCCTTGTGTCGGGCATTATGGGCATTGCCAACGCCATAGCCTTTTGATCTGATGCTCCTTTTTTCAGATGCAGATTGTATTCTACACCCGTTATAAATGTCGAAATAACGGTGGAAACATCCTTGTTTAACATTCCGCCCACAACCATATATGCATTATTGTAAAAAAAGGAAACTTCAGGCTGCTTCCCTGCATAAATATCCATTTCAAAATTGGGAGGAATTACAACAATTCCATAGACATCGACCCTGTTCATTGCTGATGTAGCCTCGATAATAGAGCTAAAATCAGTCGTTATTTTTGGAGCCGGTGCTGCATCAATCATTCTTGCCAGCTTACGTGACATTCCAGAGTTGTCTAAATCGACCAACCCAATGGGCAAATCACTGGGAACCCCCTTACTAAAAAAAAGGGTCATAATTCCGATGGCAATTACAGGCAATATTACAAGAACCAATGAGTAGGTTGAACGGCTTGTCATAAGTTTCAACTCTCGCTTAACAACGGCAACCCATCCTTTGGGCAAATATGAATATTTGTGCATAATAAGTCGTAAATTTTAGGGTTTTACTAAATGGAAAATATTATATATTATCCCAATTAATAATAGCGCTCATTCCCGGACGCAAACGGCTATTTTTTGCCGTTGGAATTGCCCGTATTTCAAATGATCGCAAATCGAAAGAACCGGTAGCCTTGGTTGCACGCCACGTTGCAAAGTCCGCTTCCGGCTTAATGTAGGTCACTCTCAACGTCATGTTTTTATTTCCAAGAGCGGGGAATGTTGCCTCAAACTCTGTATCGACGGCAAATTTTGTCAACAAATCTTCGCGAACATTAAATGTAACCCAACAGTCATCCAAATCAACAATTGAAACGGCGGGAAACCCTGGTGTAACAAGCTCACCCAGTTCGGCATTAATTTGCGAAATCTCCCCTGCCAATGGCGCTGTCAGCATTGTTTCATCTTGATATGCTTGAACTTCAGCTATTGCACCTCTTGATTGATTAACAATAGCATTGGCAGCATCTTTATCTTCAACGCGTGTAGCACTAGCTGCCATTGTGTACATTGACTTTGCAGCCTCTTCGGTCATTTTCGCAACTTGCAAATTCGTTTCCGCTTCGTCACGTTTTTGAGCCGGAAGCACACCCTCTTCAAATAAGGTCTGCACCCTATCAAATGTCTTTTGAGCCAACTCTCGAGCAGCCTCGGCCTTTTGAGCCGTACTCAGGGCAGCTTGAATCTGTTCTTGACGTGCGCCATTATTGGCTTTACGTTGTTGTGCCGACGCTGCGTCCGACAAAGCTTGCACTTGCATCATTTTTGCTTCAATTTCAGGGCTCGACAAAAGCATCAATTTATCCCCTTTTTCAACGCGCTGTCCTAATTTCACATTCTTTTCAATCATTCGGCCAGCAATTTTCACAGCCACTCGCACTTCGGTAGCTTCAGCTTGTCCTTGAATAATAATGGGCGCTGGAGCGTAAGCAATTATTCCAAATGCAGCTACGATCGTAACCAGTACCAACAAAATTATTCCTATAATAATACTTGTATTCTTCATCGTCGTAAAGATTATTTTAGTTTTTAAAAAAAATCGTTCTAAGTTTTATTAAATGGTATTCGTAAATAACAGTTTTAAAGTCAAATATAACATATCAATTGCCTTATTCTTACACGCATTAATTATCATCCTGAGCCAGCAACAAAACATCCCCTGTCAACTCCATCAATTTTGCCTTAGCAACATTAAATTCATACAGCGTTTTTAACCGTTCAATTTTAACGCTCGACAGGTTAAGATTCGCATCAACCACATCAACCGAAGTGGCAAACCCTTGTGCAAATGCTTTTTCGCGAACTCGCAGATACTCCTCGGCCAAAGTCAAACTCTCTTCAGAAGTTTTATATCGGTCAACACTTTGAATAACAGCTAAATAAGCCTGTGTGATTCCGGCTTCAATATCATTTTCAATTTTCTCCTGAAAAGTATTAATTTGTTCTCGTTGAATTTTTGCAGCTTGTACTTTATGCGTTTTTGAAAACCCTTCAAAGATATTTAATCGCACGCCAAGGCCAACGTACCAATCGGGCATCAAATCTGACATTTCATATCTATATAAATCATAACTACCCATCAATGCAACATCGGGCAAGTATTGAGAACGCTCTTTAATTATGGCTTGATTTGCCAGCACTTTTTTATACCCAATTTGATCAAATACTGGATTATTCTCCTTTGCTCGTGCCACATACGAATCCATGGAATTTATATTTGCATGCATTTTCAAGTCATCAATTGGAAGGATTACAGAGTCGGTATTAAGAATGTTTTTTATGGCTATCTCGAACATTTCAACATCGTTATATACTTTTCTCAATTCTCGTTCCGACTCCACAAACGCTACTTTAGCATGAATTCGCTCCACATCAGAAGCCAACCCATTGGCAGTCAGTTTTTCAGCATTTTCAAAATGGTGTTTCATTGCATCGACAACACTTTTGCGAACCTCCACAACGCCCATCATCAACTGCAACCCAAAATACCGATTTACCAACATGGATATTTCCGCATTTTGCACCGAAGCCAACTTCGATTCGGCCTCGTTTTTCAATACTTCGCCTGCTTTGTTTGCAGCTCTAATTTTACCTCCGGTATAAATAGGCCACATCAATTTGGCATCAATTTTACCAACTTGGTCATTCAGTAGCGTCTTTGTCCACTCGCCATTTTGAACGGCATCTAACCCTTGGGCTGCTCCACCCAACAATTGAGCATACTCTGCCGTTTGCGTGATTGCTGGATTTAGTGCGCCTAAAAGTTGAGTTTGCCCTGCGGAAAGCGTATATAAACCAGTAAGAGCGTCTCCAATTGGGTTTAAATCGATGGCTACGGGCTTGCTCAATATTCCAAAAGTTGCATTCACTCCAATTTGCGGATAGTACAAACCGCGAGTAGCTTGCTGTTCCGCACTTTTCTGAGCTGCATTTTGACGGGCAATTGCCACATTTGAATTTGATTTTTGCAATAGCTCAATGCATTCTATCAGCGATAAGTGCAATGTGTCATTTTGAGCATACATCGTCCCCTGCAAGCTTATGCTAAGCACTGACAATAAAATAAATGATTTTAAATGTTTCATTTTCAAATAAATATAACAATTCGTAATTTTAGCGTACTTTAATTCCATGATACAGCACATCGACAATGGCATGCAGTATTTTTTCAGGATTGTCGGGAAAATCAACAATTAACTCTAGCGGCATGGTGTCCCTATAACTTTGCATAATTGCCTTTTCAGATGTTGCCATAAACATGTAAAATCCCAAAATTGTCTTCCACCCCTCATTTACAACCCCCAATTCAATTCCTTTTTTCAAAATGCGGACACCATGATTCAAGACCATATCCTTTTTTATATTCATAAGTTTATGGTAAGCCTCCGGAAAATTATTTTTAAGGTCATTGATTAAAACTGACAATTGTGTTAAAAAAAGACCTGAAACGGACAAAATACTCATAACATGCTCTTCGTATGATTGTCCTAATGCATTTTCGATCATTTCGATTTTCTCTTCAAATTCGTCGCTCGAAAATTGAATTATAGCGTAAAGCAACTCCTCTTTTGATCCAAAATAATTATAGATCGTTTTCTTGCTCATGGATAACTCACGCGCAATCTCGTCGAGGGGCACACGGGAGTACCCATATTTTAAAAACAGTTCGCTTGATACTGTGATAATTCGATTTTTCATAGGAAACTCATTTACATCTTTTCAGTTTCCTTAGTTTCAACAACTATGCCAAAAACACTTTTCATGACTGGAAAAATATCGTTTTCAGTGACTTATTTTTGTAAGCCGTAAGAAAAACCAGAAGAAACTTAGGAAATGATTTTCGAGTTGACGAGCTGTTGAGTTGACATATTGTCGAGCGTTAAGTCGGAGAGTTCTCAACGGATTTAGCGTTCTTCAGATTGCTAAACACAACTAAAACTTCACTTTTGAATTATGGAAACTCCAGTTCCACGAAATATTTCCGAGCTTTCATGAATACAATTGATGGCTTTAGAATAAATCGGCTATAAATGCAGGAAGCCCACCGGGGAGGTGGGCTTCATTGGTTAATGAGATTCTACCGAATTTTAAATTACATTCAAGGGACAAGAATGGAAATTTGGAATAGGGACACTTTATTCGGCATAATCATGAAACAAATATAACAGTCGGAATGAATACTAGCAAATATTAAGAGCTCTAAAACCGAAATCTTTTTAAGCAACGGGAGTTATTTTGTGAACCACCGTTGTTATACAACGAAGCCCCCTTGAGTCTCAAAATGAAACACTTCTCACAAAAAGACAACAACATAAAACATGTGCTCAAAATGGGATAACATGCCTCATTTTTAACTATTGACCTGCCAGCCAATTTGTCACCTCTTCAAGAGATGGGTTTTTCAACTCCATTTTAAACTTCTTATTTGCGCCACAAACAACCTGATGTAATTTACTCGGTTTCATATCTTTTAAAGAAGCAACGGTAAAATACCCACTTTTCTGAATTACGGGAACCCACTCTAATGGGATCCCAATTTTATGAAATTGCTCCGGAGAATCCGTGTCGTTCCTTTTTTCGGGACGCATCTGAGGGAAAAACAAAACATCTTGAATAGAATGCGAGTTGGTCATTAGCATAGTTAGGCGATCAATTCCAATTCCCATTCCTGAAGTTGGTGGCATTCCATATTCGAGAGCTTTTACAAAATCGTGATCGATAAACATAGCTTC